>JALHSV010000325.1 GCA_022865525.1 Thermodesulfovibrionales bacterium | reverse complement strand
GATTGATCCTATAGACCTTATCCTTGAAAACACTGTTGATCAGGGTAGTTTTGCCTGTTTGCCTGGGACCAAAGAGAAAAAATGATTTATTTGCCGGCAGCTTCAGGGTTCTTTTTATCATAATGTAAAAGTGTAAGGTAGAATTACATCTTTGTCAATAGATTGCAAGGCGAATGTCAAGGTGAATTTAAAAATTTCTTATCCGGGAAGCATAGATGGAAGGGAGGGGAGCAATAGATAGATGGAAGCGAGTCAAAGCTTCTCAGTTTTCCGGCATTCTATCTGACATCGATTAAAAAAGTCACTGAAGATGACTTCCCACCCCGAATCATCTTTACCACAATGTTCCATGGGCCCGCCATGATGAGATCCATCGTCGCCTTATATTCATAGCCTGAGAGTTGAGCTGCGCTCGTATAGTTCATAGGGGGCATGCCCGGCATAGGAGGCATATAATAATTCACGTGCACCCTTGCATCCGTAACACGCCGCCCCCTGATGTCCTTGATCTCCAAGGTGACTTCGTTTTTATCAACTACCGGAGGATTTCGGTTTATCTTCATCTCGACGATGAGGTCCCCTGATTTTCTCTTTGCTTTGTAATCCTTTGAATAGGCGCTGTTAGGTATCAACAGAACAAGAGAAAGAACGAGACATATCTTCTTTAGGTGCATTCTTAAAAATCTCCCCTTTTTTTCAGTATAACCTATTTGTGTTACGAAGTTTGTGATGTGGATGCCGGAGTGATAAATTTATCGTATTGATTTTTTTCACGACGATAGGATCGAAATACCGATATTTTGTGGTAATCTATTGGGTGTAATCTGTTCCCCGTTTTGGTATTCATATTCATCAGCAGATGTGTACCACACAAGGAGGAGAGGAGATGAAAAGAAGTGCGATTGCACTTGAATTTATCATAATTTCTTTGATGCTATTCCTGATAACAACCTCTCCATCGGCAGGCCAGAAAGAACCGGTCAGGCCGTCACCGAGAGACAAGTGCCCGGTCTGTGGAATGTTCGTCGTGAAACATCCCGATTTTATTGCGGAGATCATTTTCAAAGACAGCGCATATGCTGTCTTTGACGGAGCAAAGGATATGTTTAAATATTACTTCAATCTGGGGAAGTACAATCCCAAAAGGAAGTATGCGGATATCGATGCCATATATGCAACGGACTATTATCGTTTGACTTTCATTGACGGTTATAAGGCGTATTATGTCGGTGGGAGCGATGTCTACGGACCCATGGGCAGGGAGCTCATATCTTTCGGGAAATCTTCCGATGCCGAGGAGTTCAAAAGAGACCATAAAGGTAAAGCAATTTTGCAATTCAAGGATATTACCTATGACGTAATAAAAGGACTTGATTGATGTTCGCCAGAAAATCGAATGTTTTTTTACTGTTCATGGCAGTCAATATTTTTTTGCTCGCACTTGTCTTTGGTCATGCATCTTATGGAGAGAAGAACGCCTTGCCATATCTCCGGGGAAAGGCACAAATGGTCAAAAGGATCGGGCTTTCCGATCTCTGCCTGTTTACGGACGCACGGTACGCAAGGCATCCCTCCATGGCTGACCTGAGCACCCCTTTCCAGGATCACCCCATGTCCCTGGAACATTTTCCTTCCGGTACGATCATAACACCGCCACCCCATCTTCGTTCGAAATGAGCAGGTTTAACAAGCAGAGGAATATCCTTGACTTCACCTTATCTTCCCTCTTACGGCGAAGGACAAAGAACTCTGCACTGGTCATTGTGTATACACTTATTGTCTTCAGTCTCGCCTCTGTCCTCTTTTTCACCCAGGCGATAAAGAAAGAGGCGTGTATCGTTTTACAAAACAGCCCCGAGATTATTGTCCAGAGGATAGTCGCAGGAAGGCATGACCTCCTTCCCGCCGACTATATCGATACGATAAGAGCAATAAGAGGAGTACAGTCGGCAAAGGGAAGGTTATGGGGATACTACTTTGAACCCGCCGCGGGCGCCAATTACACGCTGATGGTGTCTGAAGAGCCTGGCGTTGAAGTAGGCCGCATTGTGATCGGGCAGGGGGTATCAAGAACCATCCACGCGAACAGGGCAGATATCGTGCCCTTCAGGAGATATGACGGGTCATATACGAGCTTTGAAGTAAGTGATATCCTATCTTCAGAATCCGAACTGGTCTCTTCTGACCTCGTTTTGATCTCAGAGAGCGACTTCCGTGAGATGATGGGAATACGGGGGGAATATGTGACCGATGCGGCCGTTTATGCAAAGAACAAACGAGAGCTATTCATGATAGCCGACAAGATTAAAAGGATCCTTCCCGACACAAGACCTATCACAAAGGACGAAATACTGAGGACCTACGAGGCTATTTTCGATTGGCGCGGTGGCATCTTATTAGTGATACTCTCCGGAGCTGTGATTGCCTTCGTCATCCTCGCCTGGGACAAGGCGAGCGGCCTCAGCTCTGATGAGAGAAGGGAAATCGGCATTTTAAAGGGGATCGGCTGGGAGACATCGGATGTCATAGCGATGAAATTCTGGGAGGGCGCGGTGATATCCCTTTCCTCTTTTTCCCTTGGGATAATCCTCGCTTATATCCATGTATTCTTTGCCTCGTCCGCACTCTTTGAGCCGGCGCTCAAGGGCTGGTCTGTCCTTTATCCTGAATTCCGGCTCGTTCCTCACATGGATCCTCTTCAGATCGCAACATTGTTCTTTCTTACTGTTGTCCCGTATACCGTCTCGACTATTGTTCCCTCATGGAGGGCCGCAACGATCGATCCCGATACAGTCATGAGGCTGTAGACGCATGATCGAACTCTCGGACATAAGAAAGGTTTTTAATTCAGGGAAGCCCAATGAGTTCGTTGCAATTGACGGGATAACCCTCTCTGTGGAGCGGGATAAAGTCTTGGTCCTCAAGGGACCCAGCGGCTCGGGAAAAACAACACTCTTAAGTGTTATCGGCTGCATGGCCAGGCCTACATCAGGAAGGATCACCCTGTCGGGAAAAGAGATAACGAGCCTTCCCGAAAGATTTCTTACAGAGATAAGGCGCAAATCATTCGGCTTCGTCTTCCAGCAGTTCAATCTCATAAAAGGAATAACAGCCATGGAAAATGTGATCCTGCCGGCGTATCCCACTGGGGAGGGCTTTTCTGTTCTTAAGAAAAGGGCTCTGTCCCTCCTTGAACTTTTTGACCTCTCAGAGCGGGCCTTTTCAAAAGTAGAGTGGCTTTCCGGTGGAGAGGCTCAGAGGGTAAGCATAGCGAGGGCATTGGTAAACGATCCATCAGTCATCATAGCCGACGAACCTACAGCCCATCTTGATACGAAGCTCTCGAAGGATTTTATGGAGATCATAGGGAAACTGAAAGTCCGGCGCAAGACGATCATCATCGCGAGCCATGACCCGATTGTGTATGAATCTGCCGCAGTCGACAGGGTACTCGAAATGAGGGATGGGAGAATACTCTCCAGGGCTACACGGCAATGATCTTTCATCCGGCGATTATGGCCTTGCTCGTCGGCTCTCTTCTGGTGACTCTTATGCTCCTTTATTCCTCTTACTATGGGGTGCAGGTTATAAGGAAATGGGATATCAAAAGCGGCAGCGAGCTCCAGTTATGCCTCGAGCGAAGGACGTACCTCGTATCCATTATCATGAGCTATATGCTCTTTTTTCAGCTCGCTTCCTTTTACCTCTTTATTTTTACCGCCGATGCTATCCATGCCACCTTTGTCAGCGCCATGTGTGCGGCGGGATCGCTCAATGTGAACGAATACGGGTATCCCGCCGTCATTATAAAAATGGTTAATTTTCTTTTTGCCGGAACGTGGTTGATTATCAACTATGCGGACAACAGGGCATACGATTACCCTCTCATCAAGAAGAAATATCTGCTTCTTCTCGTAATAACCCCTTTGATGGTTGCGGAATTTATAGTGCAGGGTGCCTATTTCATTGGGTTAAAGGCAAATGTTATTACATCGTGCTGCGGAAGCCTCTTTAGTACGGATGCGGAGGGTATCGCCTCTGAAATTGCGGCCCTGCCCAGACTCCCGATGAAAATTGCTTTTTATCTGAGTACGGCCCTGACCCTGGCATCGGGAATGTATTTTTGTTTGAGAAGTGATTGGTCAGGTTACGTGTTTTCCTTTCTGAGCATCGCAACATTTGTGGTTTCAGTGGCTGCAATGATCTCGTTCATCTCCCTTTATTTTTACGAACTGCCCACACATCATTGCCCGTTTTGCATCCTTCAAAAAGATTACGGTTTCATCGGATATCTTCTCTATATCGCCCTTTTTGGCGGTGCCGTATCCGGGCTTGGGACAGGTGCATTAATGCCCTTCAGAAAAATTCAGAGTCTGTCACAAATCGTTCCCTCTATTCAGAGGAGACTCGCCTTCACGGCGCTGATACTCTATTTTTTATTTACCGTAGTGGTTACCTACAGAATGATTTTTTCAGACTTTATACTCGAAGGTTATTGATTCATTCCACTTGTCACTTCGGGATAATTAAACATAACACTGTCTTTTCTGATATTTATTTTTTCTTGCGGTGATAGCCAGGCAATTAATCTTTCGCTGTGGCCCGAATCTCGAGTGCTTTGCGAAAATCCGGCAGAAAGTCGGGCCTATACCGCACCCAAACAGCGTCTCCGACTTTTAATGCGCTCACCTTCGCGGCCTTTCCGTTGCGAGTAATCCCGGTGCCGGTTTGTGATTCTATGAACACAGATCTGCCATTCTCCTGCAAGACTGTAATGGTTCCATCGTCATCAATTTTGGTTATCTCGCCTTCTAAGGTGTTGGCAGCAGGATCTGCCGTGACAGTTCCAATTGAAGGCGCCGGAGTAATTACCCCCGCGCAGGACATCAGAGAGAAGAGAACCATGAAAGGAATCAGAGGTAAAGCTAATGACTTGAAAAAAATCTTAAGCATGATATTTTCTCCTTTTTGGTGAAATTCCGGATTACCTCAAAAATATAGCTTCGACAAGTTTTTGTCAGTAATATCTGCACTGTCCATGGGATAGCTTTCATTTCAAGACTCCAATGGACTTTACGATTTGCTCCGTTTCAGTTCGAAATTCCATTTCCAGATCTCATAAATTGCAGGGTACACCAACAGCTCTAAGAGAAAAGAAGTGAATATGCCGCCTATCATCGGGGCAGCGATCCGCTTCATGACATCAGCACCTGTGCCTGTGGCCCACATGATCGGCACGAGCCCGAGAAACATGGTTGCAACCGTCATAAACTTGGGCCTGATACGCTTGGCAGCACCGTTAATGACAGCCTGACGCAGTTCATTCAGATTGTTCAACCGCCCCTCTTTCTTTGCCTGTTCGTAGGCAATGTCAAGGTAAAGCAGCATAAATACCCCTGTTTCCGCATCAACTCCAAGGAGCGCGATAAGCCCCACCCATGTAGCGGCGCTCATATTGTAACCAAGAAGATGCAAAAACCATATGGCGCCTACCGCTGAAAAAGGTACTGCGAGCAATATAATGGTAGTCTTTGTAAGCGAACGAGTGTTCAGGTAAAGAAGGAACAGGACAAGAATGATGGTAATAGGGATCACCACTTTCAACCTCTCCTCCAGCCGTTGCATTGCCTCATAGTTGCCGCTCCATGTAATGGCATATCCCGGAGGAAGCTTGACTTTCTCCCTGAGCAATCTGTCGGCCTCCTCAATGTACCCCTTCGGGTCGCGATCCGTTAGATCCAGATATACATAGCCGGTTAGTAACCCGTCTTCGTCCCGTATCATCGAAGGCCCGCTCACCTCCTTAATGGTAGCAAGTTGCGAGAGAGGTATCTGGCGCTGTCCGCCGGGAGCAGGCACAAGAACCCTGCTGAGTGTGCCGAAGTCGCCCCTGAAATCCCTCATGTAACGCACATTCACGGGATAGCGCTCCCGACCTTCGATGGTAGTAGTAACATTGTCGCCTCCGATGGCGTTCTGCACCACTGTCTGCACTTCGTCGATGGTCAGGCCGTAACGGGCAAGCTCGCTACGGTTCCACTCGATATCGATGAAGTAGCCGCCGCCTGTTCGCTCCGCGAACACGCTTCTCGTCCCCTTAATCGCTGAAAGAACTGATTCCACCTGTGTCCCCACCTGCTCGATTGCTTTGACATCAGCCCCTGAGATCTTCAGCCCGATGGGGGTGCGCAGTCCAGTGGTGAGCATATCAATACGCCCTTTGATTGGCATTGTCCAGGAATTTCCCACACCGGTAATCTGCAGGGCGCCATTCATATCGTTCACGAGATCTTCCTGTGCAATGTTGTCAGGCGTGATGCGTCGAAAGATTGATTTCAACCAGTCAGGAGCCCAGGATGAGTACCACGTATCCACCTTGCGCCATTGTGAAATGGGCTTCAGGATAACCACTGTTTCGAGCATCGAAAGAGGAGCAGGGTCTGTTGCCGTTTCTGCCCTCCCCGCCTTTCCGAGCACCTTATCCACCTCCGGAAACTGCCTGATAATGCGGTCTGTAATCTGAAGAATTCTCTGGGCCTCTGAAATCGAGATTCCGGGCATTGTCGTCGGCATATAGAGGAGTGACCCTTCATTGAGAGGAGGCATGAATTCTGAGCCGAGTTTGGCAAACACAGGGATGGTTATGAGTACGAGAACGACAGATGAACCAATGACCACCCTTTTCCATCGAAGGGTCCACCGTACAACGGGTTCGTAAATCCGAATAAGCAGTCCGCTTATAGGATGCTTTTCTTCCGGCTGTATCTTACCGACGAAGACGGCATTAGTTAGTTTGCAGAGCCACTGCGGTTTGAAATCGAAATTCCGCATATGCGTTAGGAATACGCGTAGCGCAGGATCGAGAGTGAT
>JALHSV010000324.1 GCA_022865525.1 Thermodesulfovibrionales bacterium | reverse complement strand
TGTTCCTGTCCTCGCGTCGAGGGAAACTCGATCAACCGCGCCAGAAGCTCGACCGCCGCCTCAACATTTTTTTCGACAGTTCCGCAGAGCTCTCGCTTATTCATGGCCATCAAATTTGATATTGGAAATAATATATGATACCACTCTTGTCCAAAATAACTTTTTGAAAAGCTCCGACCGGGGTACAATAAGGTTGATAAAAAACGTTACCCAGGAGGTCGGAGCACTGACATGAATAAATATAGCAGCATTTTCAGCCAATTGCTATCCCTTTTTCCGCGGTTGGAATTTGAACGGCTCGTCAAGATTACCGGCACAGAATACGCCGCCAAGGGGTTTTCCAGTTGGGGACATTATGTGGCGATGCTTTTCTGTCAACTGGGACAAGCCCATTCTCTGCGGGAGATCTGCAACGGTCCGGCCAGTTGTTTCGGGAAGCTCCGGCATTTAGGGATCACCCGAGGCCCGAAACGATCGACCTTGGCCTATGCCAATGAACACCGGTCGTGGGAGTTGTTCCAGAAGGTTTTCTATGGGCTGTTGAGCCGATGCCGGGGGGAGTTCATCGGGAAAACCAAGTTTAGGTTCAAGAACAAGCTCCTGAGTTTTGACGCGACGGTGATCGAGCTGTGTGCGAGTCTTTTTGACTGGGCGAAGTTTCGCCGGACCAAGGGGGCGGTGAAGCTTCATTTGCTTCTGGACCACGAAGGCTATCTTCCCCAGTATGCGCATATCACGGAGGGGAAGGTTCATGAGGTGAATATCCTCAAAAAGCTTCGTTTTTCCCCTGGAGCGATTGTGGTCTTCGACCGGGGGTTGGTGGATTATCAGCTTTTTGGCGAGTGGACGGAAGAGGGGGTGTATTTTGTGACACGCCTGAAGGACAACGCCACCTACCGAGTCGTCCAAAGGCTTCGGCTGCCCGAGAATCGGAATATCCTCAAGGATGAGATCATTCGTCTCACGGGAATCAAGGCTCGAAAACACTGTTCTTGTCGTCTCCGAAGGATCGAGGTCTTAGACAAGGAGAAGGGGGAGGTGATCGTGCTGTTGACGAATCATCTGGAATTCGGGGCGACGACGATCTCCGCGACCTACAAGGACAGATGGCAGATCGAGATTTTCTTCAAGATCTTGAAACAGAACCTGCGCGTTAAGACGTTTGTCGGGACGACAGCCAACGCGCTCAAGATTCAGATTTGGACGGCATTGATTGCAATCTTGCTTTTGAAGTACCTGAAGGTCCGGTCTCGTTATCATTGGTCCTTGAGTAACCTGGTGGCGCTGTTAAGGCTTAATCTATTTTCCTACCGGGACTTATGGGAATGGATCGAAAAACCGACCGAGCCGCCGCCGGCAGCTCAAGAACAAGAGCAGATGGCGTTGAGCTTTGCTTAATTGGACAGCATATGATTAAAAAAAACGGCAACCTGGTTTTGAGAATGCGGAAAATCTTGTCCAACATGCCTGTAGAGGTATGGATTTTTCTATGATTTCAGATTATTTTGGAAAGCAGTGATATATATTAAAAAGATATAGTGAGGATTAGAAAATGGAAAAAGAACGGAATCTTCTACAATTCATTGAGATATTAAGAGAGGCCACATCGAGAATAGAGCAAGAC
>JALHSV010000323.1 GCA_022865525.1 Thermodesulfovibrionales bacterium | reverse complement strand
GGTGATCCCTTTGACTTCAAATTTCAGAAGTCTGCTTTTCGTACCGGTCAGTAATGCAATAGCCTTGTAGGTCGCATCAACAGGCCCGTCACCATATTCAAACTTATCAAGAATGTTTTCACCCACTTTCAGCTTCACTGCTGCAGTCGGCTTCTGATTGACGCCGCTGACAACATGGAGATCAACAAGGCTGTAAATCTCCGGCACCTTGGTGACCCCTTCTGAAACCAAAGCTTCAATATCTTCATCGAATATGTCCTTCTTCTGATCGGCAAGTCTCTTGAACCGTTCGAATGCCGCATTAAGCTCGTCATCTCTTAATACATAACCGAGATCTTTCAGTCTCGATTTAAAAGCATGCCTTCCTGAGTGCTTACCCATAACAAGCTTTGTAGAATACAGTCCGATGCTCTCCGGCCTGATAATTTCATACGTAGACTTCTCCTTCAGAAGTCCGTCCTGGTGTATCCCTGATTCATGTGCAAACGCATTTGCCCCAACGATTGCCTTATTGGGTTGTACAGATATGCCTGTTATTTTGGTCACAAGCCTGCTGCTCCGCATAATCTCTTCTGTATGGATCTTTGTATCAGCATTGAAAATGTCGCGCCTTGTCCTCAGTGCCATGACAACCTCTTCCATTGAGCAGTTGCCTGCACGTTCTCCAATCCCGTTAATCGTACATTCAATCTGTCCTGCACCGTTCAGCACCGCGGCTAATGAATTGGCAGTGGCCAGTCCAAGGTCGTTGTGACAGTGCACTGCAATCACTACCTTGCGGATATTCTTGACCCTGTCGTGGATTGTCTTGATCGTCGCACCAAATTCTGCAGGAATACTGTATCCCACAGTATCAGGGATATTGACGGTTGAAGCGCCTGCCTCTATGACAGCCTCGACAACTTCGCAGAGATACCCGATATCCGTTCTTGTCGCATCCATCGGTGAGAACTCAACATCATCGACAAAACTCCTTGCAAGCTTAACCATCTCAACGGATCTTTTCAGGGCCTCCTCTCTGCTGACGCGGAACTGATGCTTGAGGTGGATATCAGATGTTGAATGAAACGTGTGTATTCTCTTTTTGGGTGCATCTTTTAAGGCTTCCCACGCACTCTTTATGTCTTCCTCTCTTGCCCGTGCAAGACTGCAGATAATCGGACCTTCGACCTCGCCCCCTATGGTCTTTATTGCCTCGAAATCACCTAATGAACTGTAGGCAAAGCCGGCCTCGATAACATCAACACCGAGCTTTGCAAGCTGTTTTGCAACAGTTAGTTTTTCATGAACATTCATGGATGCACCTGGTGATTGCTCACCGTCACGCAACGTTGTATCAAATATCCTTATCATTCTCATTCTTTTACACCTGCCTTGCTCTTTTGTTTCTTTCCCCTGGAGAAGAGGATAATGTTTTCAATTATACCCCCAATCAGGTAAATCATTGCAAATACAAATAACGATATGGGGGGGTGCATAACGATGAGCATCAGAACAATCACAAAAGCCACGAGAATCCAGAATGGTTTGCGTTTCCGTAAATCCAGTTCCTTTGCACCATGGAATCGCAGCGTGCTTACCATGAGAAATGCCAGGAGTATGGTAAGTCCGAGAATATAGATATTCTTACTCGGGGAGGTATCCCACATCTCATAGAAGAAGAGTACCAGAGACGCGACAATGGTTGCGGCAGCAGGAATCGGCATTCCAGTGAATGACTTGGATTCGGAGGACCCCATCTGAACATTGTAACGGGCGAGCCTGAGGGCGCCGCATGCCAGAAACCAGAAAGCTGCTACCCACCCTATTCTGCCGAATGGTGTAAGCGCCCATTTGTAAATCATCACAGACGGTGCCACACCAAATGCAACAAGGTCAGAGAGCGAATCGAGCTCGATTCCGAATCGAGTGGTACTGTGCGTGAGGCGTGCTACCCATCCGTCGAGTCCATCGAAGACCATAGCAAAAAGAATGCCCCATGCTGCATGGATATAATTTCCCTTCAGCGAGGCAAGGATAGAATAAAATCCGAGGAGCATGCTGCACAGGGTGAGGGTATTCGGAAGGATATATATCCCTTTTCTCATTCTGTAATTATAATAGAAACATGGACTATTTGCTTATAATATGGATGCACTATTATGGAAACAGATAACAAGACACGCAACTGGGGAATACTCTATAGGTTAAGTTTTGAGGAGTGGATTCACGAAAGACTGATCGATAGTAACACCACCGGTAATCCGTACGATTCTGCCGTCAACCTGTAACTTTCCTTCTGAGAATAACCAGATGGCCTCAGGATAAATTTTGTGCTCCAGTTTAAGGATTCTCCCTGAGAGGGTTTCCTCGGTATCGTGATGATAAACCGGCACAGCAGC
>JALHSV010000322.1 GCA_022865525.1 Thermodesulfovibrionales bacterium | reverse complement strand
CTTCTCGAGGACCCGGTAATGGGAAACAACGCTTCCTACCATGGGTCTTTCTCCCCTTTCCTCATTTTCTCATCAATTACTCAGCAAACCGTTGCTTACATTTTGAGGATAATCCCCTGAAATGTCAATAGAAGTTGAAGATTAATAAGCAGGACCGGTCACCATCTGCACTTATTAAGTAAGGCACAGTTTGGTACACACACTCTCGGATTCAGAGAGGGGGAAACCCCGGAAATGCGGGCGGGAACTGGGGTGAGTGACGGGATTTGAACCCGCAACGATCGGATCCACAGTCCTGCTCAGTAAATCTCGAAACCCTCTATTATCAAGCCTGTACAGGATTTTCGGCATACATGCCTATCTATCCACGGATGGAATCGGTTAAATTCTAAGCACACTTTTTAGCACAGTCCTCCCAACCGAAATTCCTTTTACCACCGGCATCACCGCTGGTTCAATCCCTCCCCTACCTCAATCAGAAGGATCCTTCATCCAAATTTCGATTAGCACAGTTTAGTACACACTAATAGGGAGCGGTCCACCCAAAAAGACGACCATCCATAGGCGGAAAACATGGAAAACAAAACCATACTGACGAATTCATCGATCTTGGCGCTCAAGTCGTGTTCCACAGGGCTTAAACAATTTGTTCATCATTGCTTTTTTAGTTTCTCTAGCCTTTGCTTGGCGTCCGCGACTTCAGGCAATCCCGCATCGGCGTCCTTCCAAAAGTCCAAAAATTCTTTAAAATTTTCTATGGCCTTGTCTTTCCAACCCGATTTTTCATAGACCAATCCCAGCAGGTAATAAGCCTTTACAGCCAGGATCGATTCCGCGATCCTGTCATTTGTATAACGGGAAAGGGCTTTTTCCAATATGGTCGCCGCTTTGTCCAGGATGCCAAGCTGCAGATAGGTACTGGCCAGGAGGTATTTTCCCTGAAAATATATATAATTTATTTTCTCGAAGTAATTTCGGGCGCTCTTAAGGTCGCCTTTTCCCAACGCCAAAGTGCCCGCTGCCTCCCAATACAAGTCTGCACTTACCTGGTTTTCCTCGCTCTTTTTTTTCAGCTCTTGTACGATGCCTTCGGCCTCGGCCATTTTCCTGTTCCCAGCCAGCAGATGGACATAGTAACTACGCCACGGAAGTGGAGCCTTAGGTCTGATCTTTTTAAATATTTCCCATCCTGCTTCGATCTCCTGAATGGCCAGTCCCAGGTTGCCTCGCTCTTCTTGGGCACTGGCTTTGCAGAAATGCTTATAGACTAATTCACCAGTGTACTTGTTTTCCAGCTTGTCGGCGGCAATGCCGTCTTCCAAAACCTTTAGGGCCTCGTTCAGTTTCCCCTGGTACATGGGAATCAGGGCTAGACCGGATCTTCCCAAGACCCGAAAGCGTTGGTCATTGGAGGAAGAGAGTTCCTTGAAAGAGTTCTCGGCTTTGGCATATTCCTTTTTATAAATATACATGTATCCTAATCCATGCAGCGAGAAACCAGGTTTTATTTCCAGCGCTTTTTTATAGGAGGCGATCGCCTGGTCGATCTGGCCGTTCCAGGCGTACAGTTCGGCCCTGGAGTCATAGGGATTGGCTTCGCCGGGAGCCAGGGAGATGTATTGGTTGATGGCCCATAGCGATTTTCCCAAATCTCCGGTATCGTCATAGGCGTAGGCGTTTCATGACGCATTCCCCTATTTCTTGTCGCCCGTCGGCAGCTTCAGCTTCCGCAGCAATCCCGGTAGAGGGGCTCGTCGCGCAACAGATCGGCATATGATGGGGAATATTTTCTGATCCTGAGAACATGTCTTATCCGGATTTTGGAAGCGGAAGGTTCATTTTCTCACAAATGGCAATGAACCTGGGAT
>JALHSV010000321.1 GCA_022865525.1 Thermodesulfovibrionales bacterium | reverse complement strand
CGTGTATTGATAGATCGCCGTTTGATTCGCCATGGTCATTCTTCCTCTTCTTCTTCATCAAAAGGAAAGACTTCATCCAGGATGGTTTCTGTTTGGAAGCAATGAGTCAACAACCCAGTGACAACATCACTACGGCTACCTTCAATCTCATCAACAAGAGCATCTATGGCTTCCAGGATCCACTTTGGAATGGTAACAGTGACCTTTTCACCCTTCATGTTCAATCGTTCTCTTTTCGACATTTCAGACACGCTTCTACATCAAGCAGAAGTAATATTTAAGCTTTTAATCTACGTAATGATGAACATGTTAGGAGGTAAACAGCGCACTGTGCGCG
The DNA here is from genome assembly GCA_022865525.1 of Thermodesulfovibrionales bacterium. Classification (GTDB taxonomy): domain Bacteria; phylum Nitrospirota; class Thermodesulfovibrionia; order Thermodesulfovibrionales; family SM23-35; genus JALHSV01. The sequence continues at coordinate 2,423 of JALHSV010000321.1, read as the reverse complement.
TACACTCACAGAATCTCAGACAACATGCCCGAACAGCATTCGCAAGAGGGAACCCACCCCAAAGGATGTTAACCCCCCCTCTTGCGAATGCAGGGAAGAAAAATCAAACAAATGATGATCTCTCAATCTCCATACCCACCACGTTGAAAAACAGTCTCTCGCTCCAGCACAACATCAATCGCCTCACGGCCAAGCCTAGACGTCCAGGCGCCAGAATGAATTCCAAGCTCCTGGCCAGAGAAAACTCCAACGAATTCCCATACAGAAGCATCAACGCACGAGCCATCAAGCCGAGACTGAGAAAAGACCATCTTTGAGTTATGCAAAGTCCTTATCAAGTCGGATATCCTGGCCCTGAAGTCTCCACTGACAGAGAACCCTCTTTTACGGAACAACCACAAAAGCGACATTGTTCTAGTTCCCTTTGGAGAATCAGAAGCCATTAGTGTCTTTGTTTGATATTTCCGCATATAATTGAACAGCTTCTTGGTAGAACTGACGGCTTGAACATCAACGTGGCTATGCCAGAGAGAACCGATTTCGTCCTTTTCCTTGATTCGGAACGTTAATTTGCCTTCTTTCTCTGAGAAGTGCGGAAATACTGAGAATTTCGCCTCTTGGAACAAGAGAATGGCGTGAATGTGAGGATAACCCTTTTCTGAGCACTCCCACGTTCTAAGGACTGAGATTTTGCCATATTTCTGTCTAAGTGCAGAAATGAAAGCGTTCCATTCCTTACCTATATTCTCAATCGCATCGAATCTAGAGCATCTTTCCACGTTGTACGTCAATGTAAGCCAGATGGCCGAAGAATGAACCCGTTTGTTAGGTGTGAAGTCTGTTACGTCAAAGAACTGGACGTTTTCGCCATCAGCGAGCCAATCTAAGCGTCTTTTCACCCTAGAACGATAAATATCGTTCCCTCTCTTGGAACACTTCACCGCTACATACGACCATTGAGAGGCCAACGTCCTTGGATTCACCAGGAGCGAACGAAGAACAAGATACTCCGAGAGATCTCTCCAATAGACATAAAGACCTTCCAGGAGATCCAGGTCGTTCTCGTTCTCTGCTCTCCTGAAATAGCCCTGGGCAACGTTCAAACGTGGTTTTCCTGATCCACTCAAAAGACCTAGCTCCTGGAAGCGAATGAATTCATCTGCATCTCTGGCCAGAGATCTCTTTTCGAATTCTCCATCAATAAGTGAAGAATGTGCATCTCCAAAGGTAGGGGTAAACTGCGAAAAGTGGCCACTCATCGTTTTTTCCACTCCGCAAATTTAGCTTCATTTATGAAAAGAACCCTCTTGCAAGTGTGAAACCACATAGGAATAACAGAATCTCCCTCTTTCATCCAACGCTTTACTTTTCTGACCTGACTAGGTGAAAGCGCCAATTCTATGAAAGTATTGCTCGGAAACTTGATTTTGCGCTTAGAAAAAGGCTTATCTACTCGATCTGACTTAGATTTTAACCGTGATTGTTGTTTCATAGCCTACACCTATGGAATGACATGATTGGAAGGGGCGAGAGTCGACGGAGGAACCCGAGATCCGCTAGATCAAGAGGAAACCGTTCTCAATCGCCCTTTCTTCAATCACTCTGATTCTTCCTCTTCTTCGGATTCGTCCTCAATCTGAGTCGCCATCCATTCTGACAACTCAAAGAACTCATCGTCAGAGAGATCCTCGATTTCGTCCTCGATGTCTTTAAGGTCCATCAAATCACCTCTTTCCACGGTGTTTTTCCTTGCCAAGCACAGAAGACAGCACAAGCAAACCACCAAAACCGAGTATGGCAATAGCGATGATGGTGCCAATGTCAGCGAGAGATCCACCGCCAGGACCAAAGAGAACGCCCTTGAAACCACCACTCAGAGCGAACCAAGTCAACGCTATGATGATGATTAGAATGAAGAACAACGTTTGATGCCCCAGGATCACAGTTATGATAGTTCCTAAGATCACCGTCAAAATGGTGCCCCACCCAACAAACCCTGATTCTGGGTAGAAATCTTGATCTGGGGTCGCATCAGTGCGGAAAACCATTTCCGTTGTTCCACCTGCCCCCCAATAAGTAGAGACACCATCACCCCATTTGAGGACGTCTTTAACATCAACAGTCACCGAGTCCACCACGAGCCAACGACCAAGTTCAGCAAACTTGGTGACAAGCTCTTGAAATGCCGCTTTCGCCATTCCGAGTTTCAAATCAACTCTAATTTCATTTTCCGAACTGTTTAAACGTGTAGCTTGACTGGTCAAGTTCCATCCGTGTTTCCACGTGTATTGATAGATCGCCGTTTGATTCGCCATGGTCATTCTTCCTCTTCTTCTTCATCAAAAGGAAAGACTTCATCCAGGATGGTTTCTGTTTGGAAGCAATGAGTCAACAACCCAGTGACAACATCACTACGGCTACCT
>JALHSV010000320.1 GCA_022865525.1 Thermodesulfovibrionales bacterium | reverse complement strand
AGCACCAGCGTCTAAGGCTCTCTGCGCAACTTCTGCCTTGTATGTATCGATGGATATCGGAATATTAATCTCTTTTGCTATTGCCGCAATAACAGGGACTGTGCGCCGCAGCTCTTCTTCTACAGGAACTGTTTCTGAACCAGGTCTTGTGGATTCTCCGCCGATATCAATGATATCGGCTCCATCTTCAACCATTTGGAGAGCCTGTTGAATTGCAACAGATTTGTTAAAGAAGAGGCCTCCGTCAGAAAAGGAATCCGGGGTGATATTCAGGATTCCCATGATATATGTCTTTTTTGAAAAGTCGAAGAAAAAATTTCTCCAGGAAAGTATCAAACCTGGACAGTCCTTTTTGACTCCGCTTCCTGAATGAGTGCATCTATTTCTGCACCATCCATGGTCTCCTTTTCAAGGAGTGCCTTTGCGAGTGTCTCGAGAATGTCCCGGTTTGCTGTCAGAAGGTTTTTTGACGTGTTATACGCTTCAATAACAATCTTTTTTACCTCTTCATCTATATCGATTGCTGTCTTTTCACTGTAATCTTTATGTCTCACAATTTCCCTGCCGAGAAAAATCTGCTCATCTTTTTTACCGAAGGTGAGCGGCCCGAGCTTTTCCGACATGCCCCACTCTGTGACCATTTTCCTTGCAAGGTCTGTCGCACGCTCAAGATCATTACCGGCGCCTGTGGTCATATGATTCAATGCGATCTCCTCAGCAGCCCTTCCTCCGAGGAAAACCGAGAGAGCCTTCAAAAGGTAGTCTTTGGAATAGGTATATTTATCGTCTATCGGGAGTTGTTGTGTTACGCCCAAAGCCCTGCCTCTCGGAATAATGCTCACTTTATGCAACGGGTCAGTTCCCGGCGTCAGTTTAGCAACAAGTGAATGACCCGCCTCATGATAGGCTGTATTCTTTTTCTCTTCTTCACTAATGATCATGCTTCTTCTTTCCACTCCCATGAGAACCTTGTCCTTTGCTGCTTCAAAATCAGACTTTTCTACCTTTGTTTTCGCATTCCTCGCAGCAAGCAATGCAGCTTCATTGACAAGGTTTTCAAGGTCTGCACCGGAAAAACCGGGTGTGCCCCGGGCAATCTCATCGAGATTCACCTTTTCGTCAACGGGAACATTTCTCGTGTGCACTTTCAGGATTTCCAGTCTTCCCTTTACATCAGGTTGAGGTACTACTACCTGCCGGTCAAACCTTCCTGGTCGTAGAAGGGCAGGATCGAGGACATCAGGCCTGTTTGTTGCTGCGAGGATAATAACTCCCACGTTACTTTCAAAACCATCCATCTCTACGAGTAATTGATTCAGGGTCTGCTCACGCTCATCGTGACCACCACCCAGGCCTGCTCCCCTGTGACGGCCAACAGCATCTATCTCATCAATAAAAATAATGCATGGTGCACTTTTCTTTGCCTGGTCAAAGAGGTCCCTGACCCTGGAGGCGCCAACTCCAACAAACATTTCCACAAAGTCAGAACCTGACATTGAGAAAAAAGGCACCCCAGCCTCACCTGCTATAGCCCTTGCAAGAAGGGTTTTGCCTGTACCTGGTGCACCAACTAAGAGGACTCCTTTGGGAATCTTGCCACCGAGCTTCTGAAATTTCTGGGGATCCTTTAGAAAATCAATAATCTCCTGCACTTCCGCCTTTGCCTCTTCTATTCCAGCCACATCGGCAAACGTTATCTTTACGGACTTTTCCGAAACCAGCTTTGCCTTTGCCTTCCCAAAAGAGAGTGCCTTGTTCCCCCCTGTCTGCATTTGCCTCATGAAGAATATCCATATGACGACAAGGAATATGATAGGACCCCATGAGAAGAAAAGATTCCAGTACCAGGGATTCTGCTCTTCGGGTTTAACGGTTATCTTCACATTCTGATCTCTTAAGGTCTGTACCAGGTCCGGATATTCTGCAGTATAGGTTTTAAAATTTTTGCCGTCTTTGAGCTGACCGGTTATGATATTGCCCTTAATGATAACCTCTTGAATTTCATCGGCATCGAGCTTTCCCATGAAGTCAGAGAATATCATCTCCTGTTCGCCTTTTCTCGGCGTACTGAGGATATTGAAAAGCAAGATCATCATGACCCCGATCAGGAGCCATACCAATAAACCTCTGTAAGCGTTTAATCTATTCACCGCTGATGTAGTTCCTTATGTTTTTTGCTAAAGCTCATTGGCAAAATAAACCCCTTTACCCTTGCATCAAGGATTCGGGATAAAGAGGCTTATTTGTATTGTAGCATATCGGAAATCTTTTTCAGAAACTGATCACCTCTTCCTCTATGTACTTCTTCTGGATTGCAATCAGATTATTGATACCTTTTTCGGCGAGTTTGATAAGCATATCAAGACTGTCTCTCGAAAAAGGCACCCCTTCTGCGGTGCCCTGTATTTCAACAAATCTGCCATTCCCTGTCATAACAACATTCATGTCTACCTCTGCAATAGAGTCTTCCGCATAACAGAGATCAACCATGGGCTTTCCATGCACAACGCCGACACTTATAGCGGCAAGATAATCTTTTAACGGTGATTTCTCGATAAGACCATTCCTGAGGGCATACTTCAATGCGTCCGACAAACAGATGAAAGCACCGGTGATTGATGCTGTCCTCGTACCTCCGTCTGCCTGCAGGACATCACAGTCTATCCAGATCGTCCGTTCTCCTAAGCCGGAGAGATCAACAACTGAGCGGAGAGCCCTGCCGATAAGCCTCTGTATTTCATGAGTTCTGCCGCTGATCCTCCCGGTTGTAGATTCCCTGAGTGTCCTTGTATGTGTGGCCCTCGGAAGCATGGAATATTCAGCGGTTACCCATCCCTTTTTCTGATCCTTTAAAAAGGGGGGGACCCTGTCCTCGATGGAGGCAGTGCAGATCACCCGCGTATTCCCGATCGAAATCAGTACGGAACCTTCTGCATTTTCAATAAAACTCCTCTGAATTTTGACACTTCGGACTTCATTCTCATTCCTGCCATCAGGTCTCATTGATCCTCCATTCTAATCTAATTACCGACATTGATCTTCTCAATGTGTTCAATCTGCTGTCCAAGGAACTTCTCTCCAACGTTCAAAAATCTCTCGGGGGAATCCGTTACATAAAACTCCCTGAACGAAGGACTTTTCTTTTCCCGTTTCATCCCGAGATCTTCAAGGATTACCGTGATTTCCTGTGAAATCTCAATTGCTGAGTCGATGAGTCTTACTCCTGCTCCCATGACTTCCGCAATCACCTTTTTCAGTAAAGGATAGTGTGTGCATCCAAGGACGACAGTGTCGATATCTTTGTTTTTAAAGCCTGCAAGATACTTTTCTGCAACCATGGAAGCAATATGCCCTTCTGTCCATCCCTCCTCGACAAGGGGCACAAACAACGGACATGCGAGACAAAAAACCTCTACCTCTTCATTTATCGCCTTCATGGCTTTCGTATATGCATTGCTTTTTATTGTTGCTTCTGTTCCAATCACACCAATCTTTTTGTTCTTTGTAGCCATAACAGCAGCCTTTGCTCCTGGTTCTATCACCCCGACAACAGGAATGGAAACCCTGCTTTTGATAGCATCGAGGCTCACTGATGATGCGGTATTACAGGCAATGACAAGTATCTTGATATCTTTGAACGATAAAAATTTCGTATTCTCAAAAGAATAGCGGATAACTGTTTCAGGAGACCGTATCCCATAAGGGACCCGTGCCGTATCTCCGAGATAAATAGTGTTCTCATCCGGCAACACCCTCAGAATCTCTTTGAGAACGGTGAGACCACCGATGCCCGAGTCAAAGACGCCGATCGGTCTATTCGTGATATCACTGCTCATGAGAAACCATATCCTTTAATGGGTAGAGAAGAAAGAGATGGCCACCCAGCGTCTCGGTTTCCTTCCCTTCTATGAGGATTTTTATATCTTGAATGTCTTGAACATTTGAAATGATGCTTTCGTACAAACCCTTCAGCAGGAGAAATTCTGCAAAGACATCACCCTGAAAATTTCTCCTGAACTCATCCGAAAGGTCTATATAAAGCATCCCGTCTGTCCCTTTATATATGCCGAGAAGTCTCGCACCTCGCGGCAAATATGGTATTGTTGCTACAGCAGAACCTTTCAGATATTCATCCACGGCGGCCTCAGCAATTGCCGTCGACCCCGTCCTTTTGGGGGGTCGTCTCTCTTCCATCTGGAGTTGATCCCCGACGGGATAATAAATCCTCAGCGATAAAAGGTCCACACTCTTTGTATTGTTTGCTGTCTCTTCTGAAGCGGCTTTTTCCTGAGGGATGACCTTTGAGAAATAGAGATATCCGCCGCCAACACCGCCGACAAAGAGGAAGAGAAGCAAAATGATTCCCGATGTTTGCTTAAGGTTCATGGAGAACTTTTTCTTCGAGCACGTTTGGATTCTTAGAAGCCATATGCAATTATGCCCTGGATGATTGAATGTATCAGCCTTGTTTTCATCTGCTGGTCATATGAAACAATTTTTGGGGATGGATATTCGATGAAGACAGAGGGTGCTCCAACAGAATGCACTAAGGGGAGGGGCATTCCCCTGCGAACAACTTCATCTTTGAATTCATCCTTAATCGCTTTCTCGATGCTGTCTGACAACACCTTGCTTTTCCCGGCATATTTTTTCTGGCTTGCTGCAATGCTATAGTCATTTGAGCCTTGTTCATCAGACGTGGGTTCATAAAGGATAAAATTTCGCGACATCGAAGCATGAAGACTGATGAAGATATCCGGTGATCTCTGATTCACGAAATGAATTCTGTCAGAAAGCGAGACATACTGATCGGCCTTGCGGATGAGAAAAACTTTTTTGCCTTTTTTTGACAAGACGGCCCCTAAATCCCTGGCAAGGGACAAGCTGATGTCCTTCTCATTGAGATTTCCATAGGCTATGCCAAAATCATAGCCGCCATGTCCGGCATCAATGACAATCCCTCTTGCCTGGGTTACGGGTGTTTGTTGCTCAGATTGCTTTTCTGCCTGCTTTTCAGCTTGAGGCTCCCTTTTCTGGATATCGAGAACCAGTCTTGCAGGCCCAGAAAGCTTGAAGAACTTAATCTCGACTTTTTCTTTAAGGTTTATCACTACCACTTTTT
>JALHSV010000319.1 GCA_022865525.1 Thermodesulfovibrionales bacterium | reverse complement strand
TGATGAGGTCAGGACGCTTTTCTCCAACCCTCTTGCTTACCTCACCAAGGAGGTCAATGATCTTCCAGCGCAGACGTTCATCCGGCGTATAGAGCATTCGCTGAAGTTCGTTGATTACCCTTGAATCTTCTTCCGCAAGGGAGAGAAGGTCTGTGAGATTATTTTCTGCGACATACTGTCGGATTTTCTCCTTGGAGAATTTTTCCGAGCGCAATTTGGTTTTGGTAATAGGTGTTGTGTATTTGAGTTTTTCCTTCACTTTTTCACTGGTTGCTTCATGGAATTGACCGAAGAGCTTTACGAAAAGCAGTACCCCCCGCACATAGCGGTCATTATAGATTTTTTCCGGTACTACGCTATGGGTGTAAATATCGTAATTCCCTACCAAGGCATCGGTGTAGTCATCTCCATAGGACAGAGAAAACGCCAGATCGTCATCTTCATTGCAGGCAAACAGGATTGCTTCAATGAAAGCTGCTCCGAGATTATGCCCTGTTGCATCGAAGGCATATACAGCTCCGCAGTGCGCACAGGCCCCTACGGGGAATTCTGACACTTTTCTCTTCGGCAGCTCTTTTGGTTGCTCGATACCATAGTAGCAGAAAGGGCAACGGGGTTCTTCCGGTAGCGCTTTCATTATGTCTCCTTAAGCTATTCTATTATCTTCTATTATAGCTTGACATCTGGGTTTCAAGGAATCATTATCCTGATTCCTGAAACAAAGGAAATTCCATTATTCTTGAAGTTATTCCTTAACAAAACAGGTGAGATGACCATCCGTATAAAAAATGGAAAATTGTCCATTGAGAAATTTGGCAAGGCAATCGGCTACGCTAAAAACGACAAGGGGTCTATTCATCATACTGAGTTTATTTGCGATAGCCTCGTAAACCTCTTTTCCGCCCTCGAGAGGCTTTGCCGGCAGATAGATATAAATAAAATTAGCTGTTTTAATTGATACATTAATAATGTCATCGTGAATCCACTCTATACGATCATCACTGATCCCAAGTGCTTGTTGAAAGATTCGACCAATACGAATCATTTCAGAGGAAATCTCGATTTGGATTGTTTTTCGGTGTGGGCTCAAGCATTGTAGCAATAATCCCTGCAGTCCATTTCCTGCGCCGAGGTCAGCGACGATTGATTCGGGTTTGACAAACTGCACTGCCTTAATAAGTGGTGAAAGACCACCAGGGTAACATGAATACCCTTTTCTTTCTGTAAGTAGTTTCCTTTCGTATGGAGAATACACAGAACCTGCTCCATGCAATTGTGCATACAAGTTTAGCAGATTACTTTCGAGTGAGGAAGGATCATTCTCTCTTAGAGCACTACTAAGATTTTTCACATAACAATCGAGATTCGGTATTTCTGCCTGAACAATAAAATTAGTTGCAAGCTTAAGCAGAGAATTTATAACAATTGGCGTCTGTTTTCTTGACTTTTGATTCATAGGATATTTATTGTAAAAATATATATATATTCCAGTTTATATTATATGTCTTCAGTTAGTGTAGTTTTTTTAAAACATTAGTTTCGTTAAAATTTACTTAAAAGGAGCCTTTTATGCCTATTTATGAATTTAAATGTGTTGGCTGCGGGCATGTATTTGAACTTTTAAAACTCAAAAAAGAGGATGAAAAGTCAGGTATGAAATGCCCGAAATGTAGTTCGCAGGAAGTGGAAAGAGTTTTAAGTTTGGTAAGCGTCATTACATCAGGTAGTGGGAAAAAGTCTAAACAAACGGTA
>JALHSV010000039.1 GCA_022865525.1 Thermodesulfovibrionales bacterium | reverse complement strand
CTGACGTTAACACAATTCACTGCGAATCACTATATTCTGGGTATTGCACTGGAAATTATCGCAGGTGGCGGCACTGGTGAGATACTGGTATCGTGTGGCGTTCAAGTAGATTCAACAACCTAAGGTGATCTAAGATGACAAAACTATTAAGAACATTTCTTGAAATGGGAATGAATCCAGAGACGGCATACGCCAAAGAACTGGCTAGAACTATTCCAAAGGAACTTGGATATGTCCATGATGGTAAACTGGTCCAGGTAAAGGAATTGCTTCTAACTGAAACGCTGGAATCCACAACCTTGATACAGTCAGAGACATACAATACTGTTATGGAAGGGTCGGAGCCTGCAATATGCCTAAGAAACGCAATTCCAGTAATTCCCATGAAATCACGGACCCTTAATTGGACCGTTGGCGAAACTGGAACCTATGCGCCGGAAGTTGCAGAAGCTACAGACATTCCCATAGTTGATCAAGACTATGCAACCGTTTCTTTTGTGGCTAAGAAGTACGGCGTAAGGCCGCTTATCAGTAATGAACTGTTAGAAGATGGTTTATTCAATGTCGCTGAAATGGAAATGAAGAAAGCAGGCAGGCGTGTTGAAAACACAATAAATCAACAGGGTATCACTGAAATAATTGATTCTGTGTCTTTGGAACATGATACCGCCGCCGCCAACCAGGGTATCAAAGCAATTGCCGCAGCAGTAAGTAAAGTCAGAGGCGCCGGGTTTAATCCTGACACACTGATAATGCATCCTGAGGCAGAAGGGATGGTCCTTGCTGAGTTCGTACCTACAAACTACTATCCTACAGAGAGTATAGTAAAGACCGGTATGGTTCCTAATATCCTGGGGCTTAAGACCTATACATGCGGCGTAGTTGATGCAGGTACCCAGGAATGGGGATACGCAGCAGATGGGGAAATTGGCATGGTTGTATATGACAGCATGGCAACCGCCGCAATAGGTATGCGCCGAGATATCACCGTCGAGAACTATGCAGATCCGATCAAAGACATGGCAGGCATGACCGTTACATCAAGATTCGATGTTGAAGTCATTATCGCCGCCGCCGGGTGCAGAATAGAATATTAGTTGAATACCGAAGGGGGGCGTATCCCCCCATATATTTTTTTATATTCATCATGTTATCAAGTCAAAATTCGGGTAAATATCTAATGGGTAAATGGGCTCATGAAAGAGATCTTTCTATGCGTGATGGGTCCGTATCTGGTGATTTTACGCAGGATCAACTTGAAATTCCCGATGATCAACTTGGTGGCATCTCATCAAATGAAACTTTTGAAATAGACACTTCGCCTATTGATCCCTTCAGTGAATCTATAGAACGAGATATCAGAGATAAACATAAACGAGGTGGACTTATCTAATGGCATACACTACAGCCGCAAAGGTCCGGGCGTTACTTCCTAATGTATTAATGGCAGATGATAACCTAGGTATAGTATCAAGTGGATCCAGTTTAACATTGTCTAATTCTGCTTTTGATGTTCCAACTATACTGAAAAACACAACTTCATTAGTCAAAGATACCGGATTTACATTTATCAGGCCGGATAAAATCACATTAACCGCCGCCGCAGCCGGTGAGCATTATATAGCACAAGTATACATCGGATCAGATGATACAGACATTGAAACTATAATTGCATCCGTGGACCGTATCCTACAAAACGAATTCACAAATTATGATACCCCGAGTAGTGGCTTTTTAGATGACTGGTCAAGTTTATTGTCGGCAGCAAAATATCTTAAGATGCACGCATACACAACAGAAGCAAATATTAATAAAGTGGCTGCATTGGAAAAATCCGTTAAAGGAGATATCGCAAATTATAAAATGAATATACCTAAAAAATCCAGTAATATCATTGTTAAGGTTAATAGGTAGTAATTTATCTGTATAATCACATCGTCCACCAGGTGCAAT
>JALHSV010000318.1 GCA_022865525.1 Thermodesulfovibrionales bacterium | reverse complement strand
TGATTAGTTCCCCACATTTTAAATACCTACACCTACACTAGTGTATGGATGTTCCCACAGTCGCTTGATTATGAATATTCTAAGGTAAAGAAGCCAATCTATGTTAGGGTTCGTTGTCCATGTTGTGGTATGTGGACTAGGTTGGACAATCTCCGTAAAGAGAATGATATTGAGGAATGTTCTACATATTCATTTGGTCGTGCCAGATTACTTCATGTTAGAAAGAAGAATCCTAGCCTATGTTCCTTCTGGATTGGTCATTTACGGAAGGTTCTGTCCAGACTAGGTTTCGTTGAGGAAGTTCCTTATGAGTATGAACCATCAAAAGAGGTTGAATATGAATATGTCAAAGGAAAAGAAGAAGGATATCCCTACGTCACCTAGAAAAGGTCAGGTTTGTGTTGGTGACCTATGCTGGAATCCAGATACGGGAAAACTAGAGTTCTCTTTCGACCAAACAACCTGTTCAAAAGAGGTTCTTGAACATCTGGCCGTCAAGACTCCTATGGTTATCAAGCCAAAAGAAGAGGTGAAAAAGTAACTAGGTCGTCCGTCATCGCTGACTAGGCTCAGGAACAACAGAACATGACTAGCATAAGTGAGTTTTTACCTAAATTCCTTTCGGTTAATCATCCTAGCCATGATCATTCATCAAAGGGGAAGGGGGAAGGGAATGGGAAACCTGACCTTACTAGACCCGCCATGCAAGGGACTAGGTTGGGTTGCCCGCGTCCTTCACTAGATATATTAGCATTAAGTCGGCATACTTGTGACAGGGATTTTCTAACGCTTCAATGTTTGAAGTGTGGTCATCCACGAACCATTCTAGCAGGTAGTCGTGATAGAACCTGTCCTATATGTTCAAAGGAAATGTATTCCAGGTTCTATCGTCGTTATGAAGATTTGATTTCTAATAGTCAAAATCTGAAGTTTCTGACATTGACGTCAAAACCTGTTCTCCATCAAGACCCTAGTATTGTGAGGCAATTAGGTAGGGCTTTGAATCGCTTTTTGCATAGGCGTCCATATAGGTCGATTTGGAAGGGTTTTTTGGCTACGGTTGAATGTAAGAAAACTCCTTATGGTTGGTTCTATTACCATATCCATTGTATCCTTTCAGGTGGATTTGTTCCACAAGCTCAAATATCGTTGGATTGGAAGAAAGTGTCTGGTTTTCCAATATGTTTCATTGAAAGGGTCTATCGAACGCCAAAAAGAGCATTACGGTATGTTTTGAAGTATGTTCTGAAGGGTTTTTCGTTCAATGAACCTAGTGATCGGGAAGATTTCAAGGCTTCCATGCATGGTGTTCGATACATCAGGTCTTATGGTGATTTCTATAATTTCAACTATCGGACAGGTCGCCCCGTCTATTTTCCGTGTCCAGGGTGTGGTTCTGTCAAGTCTTGGGTTATTCTTGAGTATTTGTCTGAAGAATGGTATTCTGAGATTGTTAATCGGGATTATGGTTGATTAGTTCCCCACATTTTAAATACCTACACCTACACTAGTGTATGGATGTTCCCACAGTCGCTTGATTATGAATATTCTAAGGTAAAGAAGCCAATCTATGTTAGGGTTCGTTGTCCATGTTGTGGTATGTGGACTAGG
>JALHSV010000038.1 GCA_022865525.1 Thermodesulfovibrionales bacterium | reverse complement strand
TGGAACTGCTGGACCCCTTCCATCTGTTTAAGGTGTTCTTCGACCATGCTCACGCCTCCTTATACCCTGTTACCCAAACACTGATTTGGGTCCATGATGTGGGTTTCGGCACACATTGAACTTGCAAGACTCCCGCGCTATCCGTGTGTCCAATCCAATAATTCGATACCTCTTGTGCTGCGACCCCCGTTCGGATCGTACACCGACACCCTACTCCTGTATGTCCTTTAGTGCGGACAAACACCGCGGAATTGACTACATTATCTTTGCCCATGATATGAAGTTGTACCCGCATGGTTTTTGCCCCTATGATTGCTGAAATATCCAGATCGTTCCATGCAACATCATCCGTGAGAGCCGTGCCTTCTGCTCCATTATCATCGAAATCAGGAAGCCCATAATCACGGACGGTCCAGTGGATCGTCTTCTCGATATTATCCACGAGCTGCAACGTCTCTTGCACCTTATCCCGACTCCGCGGGGGAACCGTCATATACTTCCCGACTGTCAATTTTCCCCATCGTTCGACCAAATCAAAGGAGGCACTATGGAAATAATAAATCGCCGACGCCACACTTAAGGGTTTCTGGGACGCAAATACACCCGTCCCACCATATTGATACAAACCATTACCCGCCATAATTGCTGTATAGAATTTCTGGGATAATCCCCACATCGCGAGTCCCGCAGCACTCAACAAATCCAACAAAGCTTGAGTAATCACTTGGGGAAATTTCTCCTCGATTACTGTTGATCCGGGGGTGGTCGCGTGTTTCGTGGAAGTGAGTTTCGTTCCAGCAAGATATCCCCCTAACATGGTGACAGAATCGACGGGATCAAATGGCAGTTCCACGGGGTTTTTCATGACCTCAGTGGTATAAACGAAATCCTTCCCACCATACCGCGTCCCATCATTCCAATAAATGGTAAGGGAATGGGTATCGCAATACCACCACCGCGTCTTGAGAATATTAAAGAATCTAAGAACGTAGGAGACCGAGACTCCTTGAAAGGCGGGAATATCCATAGCGGCAAAACTATCATCAATGGAAGTCGCGGAGTAGGTACAGAATTTAAAATAAGTATCCATCATGGATTTAATATACGCATGAGGGGTGGCATTGGTCGCGGCAATAAAGACTTTCTGGGTTAGGTCGTAAGCGAGGGGATGAATAATAGGCGTCATATAATATCCCCCGTCCGAGACCGAATCCCCCCGAAACCCTTCAAAGGCTTGAGTATCGAACCCAGAATGATAGCCATCCCACGAGAAGCCGAGCCCGTCGAGATAGAAAGTATAGCCCGTACTTGCGTCGATTGTTTGAAAATAGATTTTAGTAAGACTGGTTTGTACATTCTCAAAAGGAATATCATCATCTAATAACACTCCATTAAGATAGAAGGAATAAGTATCGGTGGCACAATCAAACACAATTTTAAAATGATACCATGTATCATCAGCGATCCCTCCCCCCGTTGCATCATGATACGCTGCCGTATAATAATACTGAATTTTATCACTCGCAATAAGAAGCCGAATTCCTATTGATGCTGCTGAATATATATAGAATAAATGATACGCTGCCGTATTGGTAGATCGAAACCAAATATCAAATGATCCCGAAGTTTGAGCACCAGAAAAAGTATAGAGTTGATTAATCTTTGTTGCTGCACTCTGATCATCCAAACACATGACGTTCTTATGCCCGTCCACCTCATCCACAATCGACACGGTACACCCCGCTCCACTAGCATCCGTCCACGCACTGAGATCGGGATCACTCGCCGTCCCCCAGTCGACTAACCCCGTGATCGGATTATCATGTAAGATATAATAATCTTCCGTGAGGGCGGTCGAGGTGCGGACAGTACAAGTAGGTATCCGTTCAATCTCATATTTCACCATACAGTTCCGTGCCGCGTATGAGGATTTAGTTAATTGATAAATTTTTCCATAACCAGAAAACCAATCAGAATGTCCAGAATATCCATTGGTAATTCCAGAAATATCTTGAAATGACGCAATCCCTCCATTATGGAATAATTTCCAGATTTGTTTATACCAACATAAATAATTGATTATATATTCACCGGATGAATTTTGATCCCATATCACTCCACATGTAGCAGTTACCGTTCCAGTTAATGTTGTCCAAGAGGTTGATGCATGATCATAAATAAAAAGAGCATCTTTATTTACTAAAAATTTTAAATTTCCTTTATTCCAATATGTTTGAGTGGGAATGTCAAAATGGGTGATTCCTGTAAACGTTGTCTCTTCTGCGCCTTGGGTTGCATTCACCGTCCCATCAAAGGTATTGTAATAATATTTTGCTCCAACATAATCAACATATTCATAATCACCATCAGCATTAATATTTCCCGCAAAACAATGTTGTAAAGCAGCATAAACACTTCCGGTATAATCTGCCCCTCCCCCAATTTGATGAAACGCTAATTGATAGGTTCCTGCCGAATTATCATTAAAAACATAAATTAACCAAATATTAGCCCCTATTTTTATTAAATCAACTAATTGAGCTCTATCATTTTCATCAGTAGTAAGGGTATCAGTTATTGCTTGCCATCCCCCTTCATTTGTATGAACTGTTGATTTAAAATCAGAACCGTCATTATATATAAACGCAGAATAGATATAATCTCCTAATTTACGGGTGACAGGTGCGGTAGCCACATTACTACAACTTCCTGTTGTTTGTTTAGCCGTATCAGCAGCAGCAAATGAAGCAGATTCGTATGTTATAATATCAGTTCCATCAATTCTACCATAATAATACGTTCCTGCCGCTCCTTCAGCAATATTCCGTATTTCTTTTATTAAATCAATTTCATTATCTGCATGAACTGTAGTAAGTTCTTCAAATTGATTGTATTTCATTTACGAGCCTCCTTAATACTCCAGACAATCTTTAATACAACCATTGATATTATGATCGAAATAATCATAAACATTAAAACATCTTTAAATAAATTAATCTCATCTTTTCCTAAACCAGTCCCAAAAAAAAAGATTTCTTGGTCAGGGTAAGTGGTTTCATATTGGATATTTGTCTGGGAAATAAAATAATTATATCGAATTAAAATAGAATTTATTGCAGATAATAAATCCCACATAATCAATAATAAAATAACCAAAAATCCCAATCCCATAAACAGATAATTCCGTATCTCTCGTTTCAATTTGTCAACCTCACAAACTGTAGATTGAAATAATAATTATTCTCATTCCCCCAGTCCACTTGTGGGGCTCCTGCAACCTTTCCCCGAATCTGACCCACTGTCGCAAAATCGACCGCTGCCCCTGCCACTCCCCATTTCGCAATATTATAGGCATCTTTATCTGGTATGGAGAGATAGAGGAGAGTGTTATTATCATTATGAGCCCAATATCCTAAGGCACGAATGAACTTCTCCCAGTCCCCCCCCGTCCCATCTTTTGGATAATGGCAATTTTCAAAATTAAATGTAATTATAGTATCTCCAACATGAGTCCCGAAGGATTGATCCGCTGGGCCATTTACAAAGGCGGTCAAGGGTTGTTTAATCGGTCCCATTATTTTTTCGGGATTAAGTCCAATCCAGAAGACCCCACTCGCGGGAGTAGCATGATCCGAGATAATGACCTTATCCGTGGCACTTCCTGCACTGACTGCAACCATGATTAAAACTCCTGTAATCCATGAGGAGGCACATATGGATTCCAAGGATCAGTTAACCCAACCCCAATTTCTTCACTCATGCCGCCACTCATATCAACATCCCCGACCCCTGGTAATATAAGACTGTCCCCTTCTTCAACTAATTTATCCACATAATCCATAAATTTATTTAACACATCAATAATCGTGGCTGCATTTGTTGTAATACTATTAACGAAATCCCCAAATTTTCCTAAGACTTTTCCAAACGCATCGGAAGTAAACAAATTTACTAACGATACCATGAGTTCTGCTTTCCCTTCGGCAGTAATCCCTTGCCAAAGCCCACCAAGGACTTGAAACGAATCTACAACAGGTCGCAAATTTTTAATATTCTCAGAAAACCCTTTAAGGTCTTGGAACCCACCCATCTTGGTAGTCTCTTCAATACTTTTAAACGCTCCCTCAGTGGCTTTCGCTGCCTTCTCCGTCAGTTCAACTTTCGCTGCTGCTCCTGCGGCTGCCTTTCCTGCTGCCCCTTTAACTGCGGGGATTATGAGTGGATTTATTACCATTATGTTTCATACCTATCATCATCCAGAGAATTTACCTCGGTGATGGTTAATTTTGCACCCGTCTCAAAGGTCACGGGTTTGATTATAAAAGTTGTACTATGTTGCATCATGATTGCTGTCTCTAACTCGAAATCCCAGGTCCCGTCCGCACTATCAATACACCAACATTTCTCAAAGGCGAATTCAGTATAATCAGTTGTTATATTCCGCCATAATTTAATCGAAATATCAATATCAGATGCGGTCGCTGGGGCTAAAGGTGCGGTCATGGTATCGGCGGCAAAAGTCTCATCCTTCGGAGCGAAATTCAAACGAACTTGGATATCGGGATTCCCATTCAATGCCTCCGACGCATATAACTCATTGACGGGTTTAAATAACACTGTCCCATCATTATACACAATATCCGCAGAGAGGATCGTGCCGGGATAAGATGTGTCAGTTTTTTTAATCGTCATGGTGGCATGATCATAAGCTTTCAAGACTCCCCAATCTGGATAAGTGGTTAAAGCGACGGGGGTATTACTGGCTATCACACGAGCGAATTTAATATCTAAGGTTAACTGAGCTTTCCCATTTTGAGGGATTGATATGGCCACCCCACTTAAAACACACCCGACAAACAACGCATTGATATTATTTCCACTCTCATAATTCACGATTTTATAGACCATTTGAAAGGTTGGAGGGGGAGAAAGTTGGGCTGTGGTCGTCACATACGCATGGGTATAATATCCCGCTGGGGTGTTATCAGTAGTCGTACATGCCTTACAGAGATAATGTAACATCGATAAATCAATCATGTCCATCGTGAGCGTCATCTTTCCATTTTGGTAGCCTTCATGGGCTATATGTCCCCAGAATTTGGTATTGGCTACCCGTTCATAAGTCTTATTCCGTTTAATATATATATAAGGTATTTTTAACAGTCTACCAGGTAATCGGAAGAAAGTATCTCCCACTAAGTTGGCAGTATCTTTTCCTTGGAGATTGGTTCGATAAGCCCTACCCGCTACCGCAGCATCGAAGTTAGTAAAACCCGTAAGGTTTGCAAATAAATTAGTTCCCGTAGTTCCAGCAGCTAAGGCAATGGCCGAACTGGCTCCAAGAGTATTTGATCGACACCGAAAATCGCCCCCTTGAATTTCCCAAGTGGCGCCCGTATTTTCAGCATTCATAAGGGCGATAATCTCTGCAAAGGTGGCCGTGGCTCCCGTTGTAATATCATATTCAGTAACCCCTCCTGCATTAATATTAATCTTATAATAATATTGAGTAGTCCCTGTTAACCCCGAGGCGGTAGTAGTAGCCTTGCCCGAGAGTCCACATTCTTGATATCCATAGAGATTTTCTATGCCTTGCCAACAGAGGACATGATTTTTCACGTCATAATAATTATCGTTTACCATTGGATCACATCGCGATGATTTCAGTATAACTTATGGGAATTGTAAACATTTTTCGATTTTCAGTATAATTGACCCCAATCTGGCCGGGGATGGAATAGTAAGTATTGGAAGACGATAATTTCCAGAGATTGGTAATAATATATTTTAAATTAGCAAATCCATTCACTTTCGTGGAATGTCCGTAATTGACCGACATATGATGATGAAGGGCATAGGCATCTTCGTTAAGGCGTTCGGTTGTAAGGGTGACCAGATCCACAATGACCACATTGGGAATCTCTGAACTTTTCTGATCATGATATGAGAAATAGGTGGGTTCGGTGAGTGCCGTCCATGCTAATCCCGCGAGATACGTCTTGAGGGCATCTTGCCCATCATAATCGACCATTATAACCACCCCTTTGATGATGGAAATAAATCTACCCGTATTTTTTTACCTTTAGATCCTACCCATTTAATGATCCTTGTATTAAAAAAAGCACCCAAAGAAGGAAAATCATTGATATTCCATCTCCTCTGTTTATCTTGAGTTCTGGTGGCGGCTGCTCCAGCATACCATGCATTAAAGAGGGTTTCTTCAATATGATAGAAGGTATATTTCCTTCCATCTAACATCGCATGAACTTTCTTTTCATCTTCAAAATAAATGAGTTCACTGATCCACGAAGAATCTGGGAGTACGCCCGCGATAATATCTTCGGTCCCTTTGATGGCCCGTTTGCGTTGGTGTCGGAGGGCTCCTTTGGCTTGTTTGGCAACTTGGGATAAAAAAGGGATTTTCTGTCCGATTTTCCTTGATTTCCATCCTTCGACTGTTTCACCCCATTCTCGGATCTTTTTTTTTGTTTTCTTCTCTTTGGTTGTGAGAGGTTTAAATATTGGAAGGGGTTTTTTTTCAACCGCTTTCCGTTTAAGTTGTTCATATAAAACTTGTGCAGATGTTTTCTTCGGGCGGGAAATCATTCGTCGTTTCGTCATTACTGCCATCCGGTCGGCCTCCGTGTAAACAATGCACTACGATTGGTATGTTTGTATTTACTGATGAACACACTCCGGTCAAGATTATAGAGACTGCGGTATTTTTCCAAGACAAGCATAATATCAAAACGTTCTACGACATCCACAATAACTCCCGCATTGACCGTCCCAATCTCACCGATCCCTCGTTCGATCATGAAATTATCCAGATAAATTTTGGTAATTTGATTAGTGACTAAGGTAATATCTTTCGGGACATCCGTACCAGCACCCGCATCATTATAAGTAGTGCCAGTCCAGACATGCCCACAATACCCACTGACAAAAACTTCGGCATCAGAAATGGTAAATTCGATATTAGCATCCGCTAACTGAACCGCATCAATTGCACCGTAATCCCGTTTTGCATGAATTTCAAATAACGCTTGGGTCGAGTAGCCATACTCTGTATTTGCAGCCACCATTTCGCTCCCCCTACTTTATATGTTCCAGTATCTGTAAATGAGCCTCGAAGACGGCGGTATTGCCATAAATTGTAATGGTCACTTCTGATAACGGTTCTAAGGGACATGCAAACGGTAATTCAATATTGAATATTTCTGGATAAGGAATAACATAAGAAAGGGTTACGACATGCTCACCGATTGGTGTGAGGGTAATTGCTAATGCGGTTACAATAGCTGTGCCATTCGTGCCTTTCAATCGTCCAAACCAAGCGGTGCGTTCGGTAGCAGCGGGGGCCATATAGCGGGTATGAGCAGAAACATATAAAAGTTCCTCAATGACCCCATAAATGGCGGCAAAATCAAAATCTCCAATTTGCCACGAATGCACGTTCGCAGTTCCCGCGGTATCGGTTTCTAAATGGCGGGTTCGGTAATAATCCATCACATAATTGACCCCATCAGATTTAAAGAATTTGACGGCTGTGGTGGTGGTGGTATTGATTGTACAAGTAGCCCCTTCGACTATTGTTCCCCATGGAGTAATATAATCCAAGGTTAAGATAGTTCCATCTCCATCGTTACTGTCTGCTTCTCCACGCCCCCATAAGGACCCGACTCCGTGACAATTTGCCAAGGTCGGACTGGTGGCAGCGGCTAAGATTTTAATATAAGTTAAGTTCGGGTCGGCAATTCCTGCTACACACCCAGTAATTCCAATACAGACATTATCGCCCGCTTGGACAGCGACTGAACTAATTACGGCTAATACTCCGTAGGTTTCGGTATCGGGCATATAAAAATCAGTGACCGCAACTAATCCCGTAGCGACATCGACAAAAGCGACTTCGGTGGTGGTAGCGGTAGGGTCATACGTAGCATAACAATACCCTTTGGTGCCTGTGGTCGTGATATAGCGAATATATACAGTGTGTGTATCATACGCATTATCGTTGACATCACATGCCATGACTAAAGTCAAGCCACCTTTCCCAACATGAGCAATAGTCTGCCCTGCTTTCTCTTCTAACTCGACTGTTCCAGCCGTTCCCGTTTGGGTTCGCCATGTTTCAACTAATTTCGCATTGACGGGACCCGTTATGTTTTCTACATGCCGTTTCAGCGACACGTAATCCGAATAATTGTTTGGTTGTTTTTCAATATGATAACTCATAATTTTTTCCCCCTAATTATGAATAAAAAAAAAATTAGTCTTCTTTTTCTAATATAGCGATTTTCGCTTGTAGTTGTTGGATTTTGATTGCCTTCTTTTCTTCGGGAGTTAATGGAATTTCTTCCAAGAGTCCCGCATCGATAATTTCCAAGACTGGATCGGGTGGGACATAAACTGGGATCGGCTCAGGTTCGGGTTCTACTGGTTTTGGTTTTTTAACCTTTCGTTTTTCTGGGATTGGGGCGGGAATTACTTCTTTAATAGGTTTTGGTTTTTCATTAATTAACCTGTCTTTTTCCGCTCGGGCTCGTTTTAAAACTTCATTATGCGAGTCATATAATCGTTTTTGTTTTAATTCTGGTAATTCTGACATGATTTCATCTCCATTGAAAAAAAAAGAACGATTATGCTATCGTAATATCTTTACATCGAGCCATGTGTTTATAGGTCTTGATAGTTCCTGCTTCGTTTTTACGGAGTGGAACACAAACAAAACAAAACCAGACTTCCGCTTCTATATAATAATCTCGGCTTGGTGGTGCACCTAAGAACGAATTGATTGTTTCGGTGCGTTGATACCCAACAGCGAATTCACTTGGATCAATGATAATGAGATCAAAAAGGATCGCGGTGGCTAATGTAGTCCCATCAACAATAGTAGGGAAGAACTCATCGTCTATATACACAATATCCTTTATACCGGTTTCTTTAATATAATATTCAATATTATGATCGTTATATTCCGATCGAACGGTTTTCAATACCGGCATAGTTACTTTCGGAGCAATACAAATAGATTGAGTGATATTCCCACCCTTTGCACCATAACCTCCAACCCAGTTCCCAATATTAGATCTCATGGTGGCGTGAGTACTCCAGGCACCCCCCGACGTATCATACATTGGTATTGGTCGGGCAGCAGTTCCGCTCCCTGATCCCGCTTCAAGGATATAATGATATTGTAATGCATGGGGGGCGGCTTCTGAGTTTCCACCTTGATTTGCCATGATATAGGTATTGGTTGTATAACTCATGTTTTTTCCCATTTCAGGGACGAATTTAGGTAACATTCCATTTCTTTGGAATTGTGCTAAATCAATTTCGGATAATTGCGCGGCTTGATCAACGGTAACGGGTTGCAGTTTAAACCCACTGAAATCCATCGTGATCTTGTTAGGTTGAAATCCACGTTTGTGGAGGGCGGCACGTTTCGTTTCTTTAATATACTTCTGAGCCCAATCTTCCGCAGCAATTCCATCTGGAATAGGTTCACTTGGGAAGAGCCCTAAGAGGGTGCCGTGTTGGTATGTGTCGATAATTTCCGACCTTATGGCAGTTTGGAGAGTTTCATAGTTTATTGCTATTGGTGTGACCATGTTAGTTCATCCCTTAATTAATGATACATCCATATCCATATAGCACTGCGGCTATAATCTGCGTTCCTGTTCCTGTGGCTACTATTGCCAGTGATCGAGCAGCATAATCATCGGCGGCGGCTGCAAGGCCAAAATGTCCTGCTGTAGTTACCTTCAATGGTGAGTTGGCGGTTAATGCATTATTTTCAGCAATTTCCACACTACAAATGATTGCGGTAATGGGAAACATTACATCAATCTCTGCTACATCGGCAAAGAGGAGATCGTATGTCCAATCTGCGTTATTGTTATCTTCTACTTGTTTTCGGTTAAAAGCGGAATCTGGAACAATGCCGTAAAAGATTGCTTCGGCTCCAGGGAGATCCACTTCTGTTAAATCATCCACAGTTATCATGACGATATCACGGATAGCGATGGTTGCGGCTTCGGTTTTCAATCTCATCAAGATATAATCGACGCCTTCCTGTGCATTATTTAACAGTACGGGTGTGGTTGTTAGGGTGTCGACGTAAAATCTTGGGATTTGTTCGGTTATTGAGCTTGCCATGTTTTTTTTCTACTTCTCTTCTAATTTTTCTGTTTGGTTTTAAAAAAAGCAATCGGCAATAGGGACACGCCCATGTATCCTCTTCTTGAAGAAGAATCCGTTCCCCATCTTTATGTCTGGCGATTTGTCCGTATTTGTCTCGTTTGTACATCCCAGCGGGTTTTAGATTCTGATGTCGGAATTGACATCCACGCCCAAACATTATTTTTTACCTCGGAGTTTGTCTGCAATATCTAAGTAAGATGTCTTATTTCGAATATCAGCTCTAAACTCAGAGGCTTTGTTTCGTTCCAAGAGTGTAGGAATATGAACTTCGGGCGTGGGTGGCGGTGCTTGGGTGGGATCGAGTGCTTCCTTGCTTTTTTTAATGATTGTGGTATTAGATAGTATTAACAACATTTTTATGCGTTGTTGTTGATCTAAACCCTCTAATTCCTTAGGATCAACTTTACCTTTTAAAGACTTCCAATAATCTGCTTCGATTTGATCCAACAATGGGTCTTTTTTTTCACCGATCGGCTTCTTTACGGGTTCGAGAGGGGGTTCGGGGGAAATTTTCTGGATGGTTGTGGGTTGAAATTTACCCTTCTCATCACGAGGTTTCTCTACTGTTGGAGGGGGTAATTCTAGTCCAGACTTATCCAATTCAATTTTAGGATTTGGTTCACTCATCTTTATCTTCCTTCGCACATGTTGGTTGGCTTCTTGTTATTTCAAATTCCGCTAATATATTATTCTCTTCAGTCAACATCCATGAATCTTTATGAAATATAAGTGCATAACCCTCTTCAAGGTATTTACTTAATTTTTTTAAAAATTCAGTCATTTGATATTCGTTTATCATTTTCATATTCCTCTATTTTTTTCTTCAATTGCGTGATCTCACGCTCATCGAGTTTGTTCGTTATTTTTGGAAGAAGTAGCATTGCCGCCTGATCCCGAGTTTCGTTTATCCACTCCGTCAGCAGACTGTGCAGTTTCTCCAAACTGTTCGTTTTCATGGTCAAATTGCTCCTGTTGCATTTGTTCATCCACGCGCATCTCTTCGGGTAATATTTCCCTATAGATGAAGGATGTATTTTTCTTGCCTAATTTATAAAAAACTTTTTCGAGATAATTCCTATAATGCTCTTGAATCTCGTAAATTTCCGTGTAACTATTCATCGTCTCAGCATTATCATTTCCCCCTAAACTCGCCCCCGTATGCTCCCCATCTAAAACGAGTTGGGAGATGCGCATAAAACGACAGAGTTTCTTACTATACATTTCAAAGATAGTTGAGAATTCTCCCGCTGCCTTGAGATCAGGGGTCTTATATTCTACCGTTCGCCCCCCTTTAGTAAAGATCCGATCCACCGAGGTGAGATCTCCCCCCATATCAGTATCAAGGGCGATTTGCTCGGCTTCGGAGGCAATCCCATCAAAATGAAGGATACCTCCCGCGATGTCATGGGCTCGTTTGGTGAGTTTCTGAAAGGTCTGTTCTTCCATCTTGGCAAAGGGAATCAAGGGTAAGACACGACTACAAGCCCCCCACCCGTTTTCCCGTTTCTTCCAAAGAAGGTGAAGACACCGATCCGCATCAATGAGAAAGGTCTTCGCGGTTTTCATGTGTTTCGTGTGGAGAGCGACTTTCCAGATTTTCACCGTCCCATCATCATTAGCCTCTTCCACTGAAAAACCCGTTCCCGTTCCAACAGCAATCGGTTGAAAGACCGTAAAGCGGGTATATCCTTGTTTATCGTGGTTGGCTTTCCATTCAATAGTAGTTTCATCCTTTTCGGATTGTTTTTGGAGATCTTCATCCGAATCAAGAAAGACTAAGAGACTCCCTTCATTATACACCCGACTCCATGATATCCCTGTTTTCAAATTTACGGGCACATCATTCCATTGGATATATTCGAGAAATGGGGTTAAGGTAGTAGTCTTCCCGGTTTCTTCATCTACAAATTCATACCCTTTAAAGGTATAAGGTTCACCAAATTTAGTACCATAAATTGGTTCACTATCTTCAATGAATTTAATCCAGTTTCTGAGGGCTTCCGCTACCATCCAATCGCACATAATTTGGACGAATTCATTCCGATAGTACATATCGTAAAACAATTTCGTATTCATGGGATCGGAGTAAGATGTATTGGAGGGATAGATATCTCCATAGAGATAGTGCTGGTGGGCTCCCCCTAAATATGGTTTAGTTATGTCTGACATGATTGTTTCTCCTTAATATTAAAAAAAATTATTTAAATTTCCTTAGCCATGCTGCATTTTTCGCTTGGGTTTTTGGTCCTCTTTTCATCTTCATTTCTTTCTTTACTCGGGTGTTTAATTTTTTATAAGTTAATGCTGGTTTCTTTTTAGCCATAATTTATCACCACCTTTAATATCTCCGTGTAGCATGTGCCTTGCGATCTTGCTCTATAAATGATTGTATATTGAGTCTTCGATTTGGGATATAGATATTCCTACCCCTCGCTTTCGGTAAGGCCACCATTGCCGCATCTATATAATGATTCCTGAATTTCCTGCCACTCGCTTCTTTATGTAAACTAAATTTATTCTGATCGGCCCATTCGGCCTCAGTAAAATCGATATAAAAATTAGGGGTTTTCTTCCGATCGACATGCCAGGTGAAATTCAGCATATTCGCTTCCAAGTTATATTTCTCTTGCCCCATGATGTTGACCGGTTCCATCCCCCATGTTTGACCCGCTTTTAAGAAGGGCCCGTTAATCATATTCTCAGTATCTCCTTCTCCATAGAGTTCGCAATCAAAATAGGGTTCGGTCAGAAAAAGCATGGACTCATCCGCATTCGCATTCTCTTCATATTTCTCTTGGCCTTCGGCAATGACCCACACATCCGATTCATATTGTGCAGAATTAAACCCTAACGCGACCCAGATATGGCCATATCGATACCCATGGAAATCAAACCCAATCCGGGAATGGTTCTGGACCACAAAAGTTTGAAAGTCTTCCGCAATATAGTTCTTAAAGGCAGCTCCAGAAGCGGTCTGTGGAATGGCTAAGTTCTCTGTTTCCCAAGCATATAGAATGCCCATCCGTCGAGCGTTTTCCCGTTCGCGTTCGATTATCCGTAATTTGTCTGGGGTATTAGTAAGGAAGTTATCCGGGGTGTTTTCAAAATTCCGCCAACTATATTCCTCTGGGAAGTGTTCTTTCTTATCTTCCATCATCGTCACGAAATGCGACCCTATTAAAGGAGTCGATGACCATGATTTCCGTGGGTAAGGCATGGCCCGTAACATCCCATCTCCCTTATTCAAGAGTTCCACTTCTTTGGCATAGTACATCAACAGAGCGCACTCATCATATTTAATCCGGGAGAAACGACCACTGCTGACATTATAGCCTTTATCATCCATGTTGGTGATCTTGATCATGGACCGTCCCATCACCCGAAACCAGCGCGCTTTCTCAATCCAGATTACCTTATCCCCATACTTCTTATAGGGATTCAAATCGACAAATGGGTTGGCATTAAAATATTCAATGGGCTGGACGAGCTCATCTGTTCGGGGGACAATATAACACGTCTTGAGCGCACAGAGGGCATCAAACACCGTCACTAACGACATGAGAATTGTTTTAGACATTCCACGTCCCCAATTGAGCAGGTATTCATCCTTCTCTATCATATTCAGACATTCTTGGCGTTGCCACGGCTTGAGAGTAATCCCACAAAACACACAATATATATCAAAATTCCGTGGGTAAGGGAGAAGCATAATAAATTTGATGACATCAAGTGAGACCTGCTTAAACCGCGGCATGAGGGGAAAGGGTTGAATATCAAAAATAGTGAGGTCATCACTGATAGACATTATTTACCCTCCCATATTATCTTAAATTCAAATGTGTGGGTTTTTACATCATACCCAGAACTCTCAATGTGATCTTGATTTTCGATGAGCCATTCCAATGCGTTTTCAGTAGAATAATTATTCTCAGGAATAGACATTCTTTAAGACCTCATTATAATATGTTTTCTGATCCTCGGTTTGTTGGGTATCATCATCATTAATCGACAACGATTTCTTCTTATCTAAAAAGGCTAAGGCCGGACCTAAGGCTTTCGCAGGGTCTTGTTGTAGAACCCGCACTAAGGCGTCTTCTAGGATTTCCTCGGTAAGTTTTAAAATGCCTGGGATGTCCCCCCCAGGCGGGGTATTCGTGGATGTGACTAAAAATGATGTGTGGGAAGTATTAACGGTTTTGTTTTTTATTTCCTTAATTTCCTTTGTTTTGGAAATCGGTGATCCTTGAATGGATGTGAGATATTTATTTGCTTTGTTCTTCCATTTGGAGATCGTCCCTGGTTTGACTTTATGTTTTTTCGCTAAGTCTATTCCAGGTATGCCTTGGTTAATCTCCTTGAGTACCTCTAAACATCTCTGAAGATGATGATCGGAAAATTTCAAGGAAACACCCATATGAATATATATTCATTACTAGTTTATATGAATATGTATTCAATAAATAGTTTATAGTAGTATGTATAATTATTAGACAGAATTGATTTCTGCCCACAAAAGTATTTAAAGGAAAAAATGTATAGACAAAATGTCTATACATTTCAAAACCATGATCTTCCATTTGGCAATCAAAAATTCATCTAAATTTTAATTCTTCCTACAGCTCTTTTAATCTACTATTCTACTAAACCATCACTCTGTATACCTTTATATACTTACACCCTCCTAGAGGACTAGGATATTATATGTATATGTATGTGTAAGTATGTATCTTGTAAACGGTTAGTTTTGAGATCATGAAAAATGTCCATACCCCTTTGCAAGAAAACAAAATGTCTATACATTATGTCTATACATTTTCCTAAGAGATAAGAAGAAAAAAAGGAGTTAGAGAGTTTAGACATAAACGTTTGTGTCTGAAGAAATTCCCACAAAATAGAATCTAAAAAAATGGGTATTCTTTCCCATAAATTATTTTATTTATATTATCCATTATTTGAATTCCAGTGACTATATTCTTTTAATTCTTCCACTCTTATATTCCAATTATCTTTGGAATAATATTCTTCATCCCCATATTCATTAAATTTCCCAGTATATGGATTAAGATGATCTTCAATGAATATTTTCCATGCTTTTTCTTCCGAATCTGTGATCACAATTCCATCGACATCATAATCATAATCGGATTCTTTTACAGAAAAGACCCATATTTTTAATTCACTCATGGCTCAGCCCTCCGCATGATTTAATTCATCTGACCAATTATCTACACAATCTGGACATAGATTCCATCCATCGATATGAGTTATATCTCCAATATAACACTTATCCCCACACACATCACACCAAATATTTTCACTCATTTCTTCAACTCCTCTTCCCACCATTTCCCACATTTGCGACAAACAATTTTATAATAATCGAAACGATATTTAAGTAACTCTAATTCCTCACCACAATAGGGACACTTCATTGATTATACTCCTTCTTTTCTTTTTCGCTCATGAATAGTATTTTCAATTCTTCATTTTCTGCTTTAAGCCTTCTGATCTCACATAATGCCGTTTTATACATCCTGCCATAATTTTCTAATCGTAATTTTAAATCTTCAATTGTTTCGCTCATAATAATACCTTCCTTTTATATATTTAAAAAACTTATATATTGATTTTTTTCGGGGGGGGATAGACCACCCATTCCAGGAAGTCGAGGAGCCAGTCCCCGAGCCATTCCAGAAAGTTCATAATAATACCTCCCGTTGAAATTCTAATGCCCGTTTGCGCTGTCGCAATAAACATAAGAGCCATTCACTTTCCTTATCTGTTTTTGGGAGCAAGTCGGCAATGATGTTGTTAATCTGGTTGAGTTCCATAAGGATTTCATCTATATCTAAGATATATTTAAAATGGTCCCGCTGCGGTACCATCTCCATTTTTGTCTTTTCATTCATCCCTCATCCCTCCACTGCCATTCACTACACCAATGACAGTTTATACAATGAGAATTATCATCAGTATACCAAAACTTACAGTTTTTGCAATTTTTATGTTCGTCACTCATAGCTTAGCCTCCTCTTTATGATATTTACAATATTTTTTACTACTCGGGGTATAATCTTGATAACAATAATTATACTTAGAATTTTCAATTTTTCCCCAATGCGCACATGTAGCACAATCATCGCATTCAGTCATGGTTCAGCCCTCCTCCTCTTTGGATCATAATATAAACAATTGGGAGCCTCATTCCATGTTAAATACGGTTCTTTTATACACCAACACCTATCGTCCCATTTATTAAAATGTGAACATTTATAACAGATTTTTTCTTCACTCATACCTGATCCCTCCTAAATGGACAATTTGGTAGTGATAACCCATCATGATTCCTTTTATTCCAACATATATTATAAATAAAATAATTACATCCGTCACAATCATCCTCTTCATAATCAAATATCATTTATATCCCTCCGCACGATCGCATCATACGCCACCCGACAGCGGGTCTGCATAAACTCCTTCTTCGCCTTGGAAGGATTAAACAAGAGATAGACGCTTGGTTGGGGCATATCCCGATTCTCTTTTAAAATCAAACTGACCACCTCAATATCTTGTTCTAATAACGATTCAGGAGAGATTTTATAATGTTTGGACCAGCCGTCATCATGAAGTTCGACTGACCGTAACAGCTTTGTCTTCGGGGTAACATGGTATTGTTTTAAAATAAACCGTTCGATCAGATCATAATATGAATGGCCCGATTTCAGTGGTTTTCGAGTTTTCAAAGTTTTCAAATTCACTATTTCTGCCACACCTCAAGAGTCTGTTGGTTTATTAATTTATTATAAAATTTCACTGATTCCAAAGTATATTTACTTTCTATCTTATCCCTAAAAACCACTAATACAGGGCATAAAGTACAACCAGAATGATCCAAATTAGGATATTTTTGTCTTAATTGTTTGATTATTTTCTTAGGTAATTCTCGATCAAAATAATCCCGAAATGGATAGCAGTAGAGTTGGCCCTCCTTATGTCGATGAAAAAAACCTTTCTTAGGATTAGAAGCGTAATTATGGTTTTTAGGAGGGTTTCTTAGATCTTTCAAGAACCAACCTCTTTGTTTTCCATCTCCGGGTTTTATCCCAGAAATAACAACGGTATTGAATTCTTTAAATAATTCTCTTTCTTTAAATTCTTCATGTTTTATATATTTACAACAGGGAAAAATCTTCTTTTCATATTTTCCTTTTTTTCTAAATTCTATTGCTTTTGGAATTAATTTAAATGATTTTATTAAGATCTTTTTATAATCAAGATGAGAGACTGGACGAACTTCCATATAGGAGAATTCTTGTTTCATTTGATTAAGGGTCTTTGATTGCTCATAGGGGTTCCAACAATTCACCGCATAAGTTTTCTCTGGAAACAAAGGGGCGATCATTTCATATAAGTAGGTCGAATCGATCCCCCCTGACACTAACACGAAGATTTTATCAAATGTTTCAAGAAGCCGAAAATCGAAGGTGGTTATATTCTTCACTGTTTCTGCCACACCTTTTCTTTAATCACAAATGTTTCGGGATATTCAAACACTTCCCGTTTCTCAGGGAGTTCTAACGCTTCATCAATCAGCGACCGCATGAGCCCAATATCCCGTGAGAATTTTTCATAGATTGCCATGCGGACCCATTCGCTGCGAGAGGGGGCGAGTCCCAGATCACATATTTGACCAATAAGATCGAGATAAATCATGGGGACGTTGGTGGTCATATTTTTCATGTCGGGGCGTTTGGGATGCCATTTCGTCATTCTTCATCCCCTCCACAGTCCGCTGGGCATGGATCGGCATACAACGTTTTCCACATGAGTTTCGGATCGGGATTGAGACAGTGATACCAGATCTCATCCGAGAAGGGGGAGGTGATCTTGGAACGGTGTTTACAGGCCATCGAAATACTCTCCTGTGAAGACACCAATGATAATCCCTATACTGATCCCGACGATGTAGAGGAGGATGCGGGTGAGCCATTTTCTAACATTCATTATCTAATAACTCCTTTTTTAAATATTCAAAATAGATTTTTAAACAATTTAGAGTAAAAATGATATCGTCGTTTTCGGATACACTCATTGTCCGCTCACCTTCTTGATGAACTTCTTCATATTCGCTTTCATGAACCACCCTGAGTCTGTAGTGAATGCATCTTTCAATGCTGTATTAAAATTAAATCCATTTCGATAACAATCACTAAACGCAAGTAAATAGGGAAAATGATGCTCCATTTTATTCGCGACATCTTTGGATACTCCCCCATAACATTGGAGGGCTTGATTCCAGTCACTCCCACTGCTCTTCTTGACGAACCGCTGCCCGAGGTCGACTTCCTTGGGGGGGGTGCGGATCAATTTAAATACCTTCTGAGCGAATAGATGATCTGCATGACAATAAACCGGTCGAATATTAAGATCTAATGCAATACCTACTGCCCACATAATTTCGGGACTGAAAATAACCGGTATAGTTTCGAGGGATCGCACGGGGTCGGGAATCCACTCTTGCACGATGACGAGGTAGAGCGGTATGGTGGGTAAATAAGAAGGATTATTCAATGCAGTTTCTCCTTCTTTTACAAACCGTTCTAATTCTCCAATTGAAGCATATTGCATCTCTTCTTCTGATGGTATATTATAATCTAAACGACTATATTTGGCTTTCATGCGGGTGAGTTCGTCTTGGAGTAAGCCCGAATTGAGACTGGATACAAGGTCCGCCCCGAATTTGAACTCGAAGGCACAGTAATCTTCTTCATCTAAATCAAATCCATTAATTTCAATCCCTACACTCGGGGGATTAATTCGCTGGACGAGGAGGTCGGGATTCTCTTTATCTGAAGAGAAATATTCATCATATTCTTTATCGGGTAAATTATCCACTTGTTCCTCGGTCAAAAACTCTTTTCTATTTATAGGGCTATTCTCAAGCCATTCGATGAGAAGAGGAAAGGCTTTGGTGGGTCGTTCCTCGGAAGGTTTCTCGGTGGGATGGAGCAGCAGTTTATACATCTTTCACAAACGCCCCCCATTCATTTCTAATCCAATATTCCGCCCATTCACATTTAGAACAATATACCCCATGTTTAATAATCAAGCCCTTTTCGTTTGGTTGTGAAAACATTAATAAGGTATTCAAACATTTGGGACAAAGCCCCAGACAAGTATCATTACTCATTTGGTCACCAACTCCATCAATTCATACTCGATAATCTCCTTTATATATTCTTGAGGAAAGGTTAAATTTATTGTATTGGTTTTAATATGAAGAAATAAAGCATTACGACTCCATTTAGCATCCGTTTCCGAACATTCAATTTTTCCCCATGTTGTTAGAATTTTTATTTTCATTTCTGTACCAACTCCATCGCTTGATCCAGTGCCCGTCTGAGTTTATGGGTCTTGAACTGCTCATAAATCCAGTTCAGTTTACAGACGGGACAGCAGAAATAATGCGTTCCATAGACGATATTGGTATGGAAGATCTTCTCTTTGGCAGGTTTTCCACAGTTTGCACAAAACATCTTACAGTTCTCCTTTTTTCTTATTCATTTTCTTCACTCCTAATCTCCTCCAAATTTGAAAGCTTTTGGATTTTGCATAATATCTTCTAATGAAACCAATTCATCACTATACCTAATACAATATTTTGCATATAAATTTCCATGTAAATTATACATCCCACACATGGATTTATAAACACATTTTTCACATTTTGGTTCTTCATTCATTTTGTTCACTTTCCTTTTTTATTATATCAAATTCATATAGATTATGAAAACCAAATGTAATTATTCTTAATAATATATGAAACCATTTTGGTTCTCTATCATAATATTTAAATTCATATATATCACCTGTTTCATCCACTTCTATATATTTTGGTAATGGAATTCTAATATATTCAATTCCTGTTTGTATTTTTTCATTCATTTTCCTTCACTTTCTCCTTTAGGTCTTTAATCTGCTTATTTAAAGAAGCGATATGGAGATTTTTGGTTTCAATAATAACTTTTAATCCCCGAATCATGGTGTTCTGTGCGGTGAGGGTTTCTTGCGCAGTCATGTTTCTTCTCCCTCCGTCAGACTCTGTAATTGGATCAAGGTCCAGATCAAGGGCACGTAGATCTCCCAGTCAATCACGATCTCGCTCATTCAAAATCCTCCCATAATTCTTCTATTTCCTCATACAAACAATCGCTAAAATCTACTGATCGAGTGTAATATTTTGAAATAAGATCTCGAATATCATCCAATTTCAATAATAATTTATTACAGTGCGGACACTTCATCGGACTCGCTCCACTTTCCCGTTCGGGGTTAAGACATAGATCTCATGTTCTTTCATCCATTCATCATATAAAATATCAGCAGATTCTTTAAACATATACGAAAACCATTCTTGAATGTTATTCTTAGTAAAGGTCATCGATCTCCTCTCCAAATTCTACGTTTGGTTTTTTTGTTGAATTCGTGGAGATATCGATCCCCCCATAGGTCATTAATTCAGGATTCGTCTCTGGGGCTCCTTTATACCGATAGGAACAATACCAACTTTCATTCATTAAGGTCGGTTCCATACATGGGCCTCGTAAACATTTCGTAATCGGACCAGCTCGGGATAATTGATACCATCCATCTAATCGTTTGTGCAAACGCTTTGCTCGTGCTTTAACCAAGAGATTATGGCGGTAAATAGAATCGTCTAACTGCGGCTCAGCAAATTCTTTGCCTTCTTCCCAAGTAAACACGTCTGGGGATTTAATGAGGAAGAAGCCGTAACGGACTCCCATAGCAGACCCACAATTCAATTGAATTTGAATTTATAACCCCTCCCCTTTCTTCTCGAGCTGGTCCAAGATCTCTTTCTGGGTGCCCCACATGAATTTCAGTGTTTCCCATATAAAATATAATATTTTATCTGTTTCATTTTCTTCTTTAAGAGAAGGAATTACTTTCTCTTTCTTCGGGACTGCTTTCACATCCGACGTGTCGCTATATCGGATCTTGTCCGCCCCTGCCTTTGCTACTCGTAAATCAATATACCCATCTTTCTCTTTAATATAGACATTTTCTAGATGGACATCCATCCCTTCGGTAAAAATCCGATCAGGGTCAAAAATCGACCAGCGAATTTCTGCGGTCCCATCACTGACCTTGAGGGCTTGGACTTTATGTTTTTCTCCGTTACCAAAGGTAACTTCTTTCGTTTCGCCGACATTCACGATTTTCAAATCGTAGGTCTGATTAAAGACCCCGCCCTCGTGTGTGAGGGCTTCTTCTAAACAATAATGTTTTTCATTCATTATTTTTTCATCTACTTTGTAAAATATTTTTCCGCATCCAATTCATATTGTAATTCGCAATAATCTTGGTAGGCTTGATCCGAGCGACACCCCTCACAGATCACGGGGGGATAATCGCCATGGGTTTCGTGTCCGCAAATCATACAGCGCATTAGTCCAGCACCTGCCCATTCATCCAGACCGATATTGTTTTCAATCCCGATATTGTTGTAATTAGACCTTTATTAATAAAAAACAAGATATCAAAAAAGATATCACTTTCTTTAATTACTTTCAATTTGTTAT
>JALHSV010000317.1 GCA_022865525.1 Thermodesulfovibrionales bacterium | reverse complement strand
GACCGGCTGAATATTTTGCAAACGCATCTCTCTTATTTGCTATAATCCCTCAAAACATAAAGGGGACAGAATTGGACGAAAAAAAAAGGATAGCACAAGCTGCAGGTCTGATGTCGATTGCTACCCTCATCAGTCGAATTCTTGGGTATGTGAAGGACATGATACTTGCGCGGTTTTTCGGTGCTACAGGTATAGCCGACACTTTCTTTGTCGCATTCAGAATACCGAACCTCTTAAGAGAGCTTTTTGCCGAAGGTGCCATGTCCTCTGCATTTATTCCGGTTCTGACAGAATATCAGACGAGGCACGGCCGGGAAGAAGCAAAAAGACTGGTAAGGATTGCATTCACGTTTATCCTGATAGGTGTTGGTTTCATCTGTATTGTTGGAATTATTTTTGCCCCTGGAATTATAAGGGTCATTGCCCCCGGGTTTGTCAGCATGCCTCAAAAATTTTCCCTCACGGTTTCCCTCACAAAAATCATGTTCCCGTTTCTCCTGTTTATCAGTCTCGCAGCACTTATCATGGGAGCATTAAACACCAGACGTATTTTTTTTGTCCCCTCTCTTGCTCCTGCAACACTGAATATCACGATCATTATTCTTGTTCTCATTTTTGCTACAAGAATGGAACAGCCGATCTTTGCAGTTGCAGCAGGAGTTGCCTTAGGTGGTCTAATCCAGTTTGCATTTCAACTCCCGTCTTTCTTTAAGTCCGGATATTCGTTGAGCCCTGATTATGGTTTTAAACACGACGGACTGAAGAAGATGGCTACTCTTATGATGCCTGCAACAATGGGAATGGGTGTTGCCCAGATAAATATCTTTGTCAGTACAATCCTTGCTTCTTATCTGCCTGAAGGCAGTATCACGTATCTCTATTATTCCATGCGCCTTATCCAATTCCCTGTCGGTATTTTTGGTGTTGCCATGGGAATGGCTGTTCTTCCTTCATTATCTGAACACGCAGTGAGAGGGGACTATGGCAAACTCCGGGAAGATTTTTCCTATGCACTCAGGGTATTATTTTTTATTACCGTTCCTGCTATGGCCGGGTTGATCGCGTTACGGGAGCCCATCGTTCATATCCTTTTCCAGAGAGGTCAGTTTGATTATCCTGCAACGGTGGGAACAGCACATGCCCTTTTATTTTATTCCCTCGGAATTTGGTCAATTGTCGGCGTGCGGGTTGTATCGGCCACTTTTTATTCGATGCAGGATACAAGAACACCAGTAAAAATTGCGGCAGTTGCAGTTGCAGCAAACATACTGTTCAGCATTGTCCTTATGCAGCCTCTCAAGCACAGCGGGCTTGCCCTTGCGAATTCCCTTGCTTCAGGTTTGAATTTTCTTCTTCTCTTTATGTTTCTCCGGAAAAGACTCGTAACAATTGATGGGAAGCGAATTCTTTCATCCTTTGTTAAAATTGTGATTGCGTCGGCGATCATGGGCATATCAGCCTGGCTTCTCCTTCACGGAACGTTATGGCAAACATATGGGCATACCTTTCAAAAGGTTTTATATCTGAGTGGAACGGTTGTATTATGTATTGGGGTTTATCTTGGCGTCATCTTTCTCTTGAAAAGTGAAGAGCTGAATTCTCTGGTCGTGATGATCAGGCAGAAATTCAGAAAATGAATAAACGGAGGCCACATGATAATAAAGAAATTTGTTGTCGGACCACTTGAGAACAACTGTTTTCTTGTCATCGAGGATGTGTCTAAAGAGTGTTTCATTACAGATCCCGGTGATGAACCTGACAGAATTATGGATTTTATCAATGAAAATAACATCAAGGTAAAATATCTCGTCTGTACCCATACGCATTTTGACCACGTCGGGGCAGTATCCGATCTAAAAAAAGATACCGGGGCAAAGATTGTCATTCATAAAGATGATCTCCCGATCTATGAAAGCTCGCAGGATCATGCTGCGATATGGGGGTTCGAGATTGATCCCTTGCCTCAACCAGATGTGTTTGTTTCAGAGGGAGACACGATCGATATCGGGAATTTACAATTCGAGATTCTTCACACCCCTGGCCATAGTCCTGGTGGAATCTGCATTTACGGAGAAGGTATTGTCATTACCGGGGATACGCTTTTTGCAGGTTCAGTGGGAAGAACAGATCTCCCCGGTGGAGATATTCAGAAGTTAAAAGCATCCTTTAAGCGGCTTATGTCGCTTTCAGATGGAGTTAAGGTACTTCCCGGGCATGGACCTGAAACGACTATTGGCCGTGAAAGGACTGACAATTTCTTCGCATCAGAAATTTGAGAATATTGATTCGAATACAAATCATTTTAATAAAAATCAGAGAAATTATGCGTTATTATCAAATATCAATCAATATTTAAGCTTATTCCCCACTAATTTGCTATTTTTTTCCATTTGACTATCAATAAAAAAATGATATTCTATAATTATAGATGATATCTAAAGGTTTCATAATGGTGTAAAGAGACCAAGTAGATCTTTGATAAAAAGGCTATATTACTTGGTATAGCCTTTATTTTTCTCTGAAATCCCGACGGACTAAGATTAAGTTGCTACAGAATGATATGCCCAAAAGGGATGCAGAGATGTTCTTTGAAAACTAAAAAGTAGGCCCTGTCAAGAGTTTAATTTGAGAGTTTGATCCTGGCTCAGAACGAACGCTGGCGGCGTGCCTAACACATGCAAGTCGAACGGAGTTATAGTTGTAGCAATACAGGTATAGCTTAGTGGCGGACGGGTGAGTAACACGTAGGTAACCTACCCT
>JALHSV010000316.1 GCA_022865525.1 Thermodesulfovibrionales bacterium | reverse complement strand
CTCACCGATTTTGCCCTTCTGTCCCCGAGCGCAAGATTGTATTCATTGGTACCCCGATCGTCACAATGGCCTTCAACGGAGAGTTTTGCAGCAGGATTTTTCAGGAGCCAGGAAGCGACATCGTTTAACACCGGCTTCGCGTCTGACCGGATATCATATTTATCAAAATCAAACTGGATGTCTGCAAA
The DNA here is from genome assembly GCA_022865525.1 of Thermodesulfovibrionales bacterium. Taxonomy (GTDB): domain Bacteria; phylum Nitrospirota; class Thermodesulfovibrionia; order Thermodesulfovibrionales; family SM23-35; genus JALHSV01. The sequence continues at coordinate 2,057 of JALHSV010000316.1, read as the reverse complement.
AAGGCCGCTTTCCTCTTTAAACCTCGCCGGCTCTTCTTTCGTCTCGATTTTTGCGAGCTGCTGCTCAGTAATTCTCTCATCCGGCTTAAGCGCCCCCTTTTTCTCCTTGGCGGCTGCATCTGACAGTTGCTGTTGCTGCTGGTCATCCGGTTTTACCTGCTGCGCCACTTTCCTCTGCGAACAGCCCATCAGAAACAGCCCGCATATGAGCAGCATACAAACAATAAGCTTTTTCATTGTGTCCTCCTTTTTTGGTCTATTTGTATCACTGCCAAAGCAGTTATGCAGATATTTTATAGGATTATGCTAATTTGTTCCAGGTAATGATACGATTGTCCGTTTGTAAAAGGGACGGAAGTACCGTATGGATATTACATGGGCGACCATCGTGGCCCGTATGCCTTGAGATTCCGGGGTGTAATCCTCTTCTGATTTTCTCCGTTTGCCTTCATGATATAAATACCCTTTCCGCCTTCCCTGTCGGAAGAGAACGCAATGTACCTGCCGTCCGGAGAAAAAGACGGCTCTTCATTGTTTCCCTGTGAAGTAAGCTGGGTCAGCCCGGTGCCGTCAGGATTCACCATAAAAATCTGGTTTGTCCCGCGCCGTCCAGAAAAAATAATTTTATCACCTTTCGGAGACCAACTCGGGGAAGTGTTATACGAGCCTTCGAAGGTTATTCTTTTCACATCATATCCGTCCCTCCGCATTATATATATCTGGGGACTTCCCCCCCTGTCTGAGACAAACGCAATATATCCTGAATCAGGGGATACCGCCGGCGAAACATTGATGCCATATGACGAGGTCAATTTCTTGAGTCTGCTGTTCTTAAGATTCAGGGAGTAGAGATCGGGGGTCCCCTCTTTGGACGATGAAAAGAGCAATTCTTCCCCGTCAGGAGTAAAATCAGCAGCAATATTTGTTCCCTGCGAAAAAAATACCTTGTCCGCTTTCATGCTCGAAAAGTTTAGTACATAAATACCCCATTGCCTGTCCTTTTCAGCTGAATAGACAATTTTTGTCCCGTCCCGTGACCAGCGCGGAGACATAAGGATGTGTGCCTTTAGCCCTGTTTTTGTTACCCTGTTTCCATCCCAATCCATGAGAGAGAGCGACTTTTCCCCTTTTTCCTCCGCTACATAAGCAATCCTTGACCTGAACACACCTGATTCGCCGGTGAGCGAAAAATAAATGTCATTCGCAATCGAGTGGGCGAGCGGTCTGAGCAGCTGCTTTTCTGCCTTATATTCCTTTCTGAATATCTCTTTTCCTTCGAACACATCATAACACGAGGCTATGACGACAAGTTCTTTACCTTCTCTCACAGATCCCTTCACGACAGTTTCAACACCGAGAGGCGTCCAGTTTTTTGGATTGAATGGCTGAGATGGGTCTTCCACATAGGCACTCTTATTGATGAGCATGAACAGTCCGGTAAAATCAAGGTCATTTCTGACAATATCCGTAATCTCCCCGCCTGAAGGTCCGGTAAATTCCTGTATCACAATGGGGAGCCTGGCAGAGGCAGGGGAAGAGACATCTATATAAACCTTTGCCTCAGCAATAAAAAAAGTGAAATACACAACACAGATTGAAATAAGTACAATGAAAGTATTTTTGAGTTTTGAGTTTTGAGTTTTGAGTTTTCTTTTCACGGATAGAACCTTACGCCTATCTCCATCTCATACGGAGGCGGGGCCAGCGGGCTTGCCTTTGCAAGAGCTTTTAATGCTGATCTGTCGAAAAGCGCATTTCCCGAACTCTTTTCAACCCTCTGGACGAGAGCTGTACCATCCTTCAGTATCCTGACTGAGACGATTGCTTCGATGTCCTTTCGTCGTGTATCAGGATAGATCCATTGCTGCCATATCTCCTGGGTAATTTTCCGGTAATAATCATCGAACAGGTCTCCCTTTGCATGAGAAGAAGAGGCTTGCGTGGGTTGCACGCTGCGATCATCGGCACCTGCCCTGAGAGAAATCACCGAGCGGAGTTTCACCATTTTTTCAATTTTTTTCTTTGCTTCAAGAGCAGAGATTTTTTCCTTTATGCTT
>JALHSV010000315.1 GCA_022865525.1 Thermodesulfovibrionales bacterium | reverse complement strand
CTTTGTCTGTCATTCCGGGCTTGACCCGGAATCCAGCGACTTTGATAGGTATAAAATGCGGCAACGTCACTGGATACGGGCTTTCGCCGGTATGACCATAGTCGGCATCTTTTGGACAGCATAGGGAACCCTGATTTGCAGAACTTGAACTAACTTGTTTAAATACTTTAGATTTCAGCAGGTTATTTCTCCCAAAGGAGGCTTTTCAGATTATTTTGGACAGTAGTGAGAATTAATAGAGTCTTATGGTTGGTATCAGATAAACACAAGAGGCAGTCATCGACAATATAAACATTCGAAAAAAGCCGGCAGAGTTACTATCGCTGGCCATCTTAATGACGACTTGGCGCCAGGGACTCTGAACAGTATTTTGAAGCAGGCGGAATTGAAGGAGGTGAAATAGCAGATGTATCGTTTTCTTATTGTTATTGAGAAGGCAGCAGGCAACTATTCAGCGTACTCGCCTGACTTACCTGGCTGTATTGCAACTGGTTCAACCCGTGAGGAGACCGAGCGGAATATGCGCGAAGCAATTGAGTTGCATGTGCAGGGATTATTAGAAGATAATTTGCCGATTCCTGAGTCGACGTCCTTTGCTGAATACATCGCCGTCTGAACGCTGAAAGTGATATTTTTTGTTGGCCTCAAGAAAGAAAATTCCGGGGACACCATACGTAATTTAATGTTCTTTTGTCTTTGGAAGGGGTATTTGGAGCTGTGGCATTCCGCTTAAGAATTGTTTGGGACACCATGAAATTCTCGTAAAACAAACGTGGAGCTAAGAATTATGTATGGTGTCTGTAGAATTCCCTCGTGATTGTATTTGACCTTTCTACTGTTTTGTGTATACTTAAAATATTAGTATATTTACCGGAATAATTCATCTATGATTAAAAAGTATATCGAGCGGTCATACTATCTCGACAGGATACGCCCTTTCATGAATAAGGATGTCATCAAAGTGCTCATCGGCCAGCGGAGGGTTGGTAAAAGTTATCTCCTATTTCAGATAATGGATGAGCTGGTCAAGCAGGGAGTGAGCAAGAGTAGCATGCTATACATCAACAAAGAGCTTCATGAATTCGAGCCGATCAGACAGTATGAAGACTTGCTGAGATATGTAAAGGAGGCGGCAAAGAGCCAAAAAATAACCGTCCTTTTGATTGACGAAATTCAGGGGATCCATCAGTTTGAAAAGGCCCTCAGGGACCTTCAGGCAAGTGGTCGCTATGACGTCTACTGCACCGGAAGCAATGCGGATCTCCTTTCCGGTGAGCTCGCCACTTACCTTTCCGGAAGATATATAGAAGTAGAGGTTCACAGCCTCTCGTATCCTGAGTTCCTGATATTCCATACTCTTGATAACACTGAAGACTCCCTTATGAAATATCTGAAATATGGAGGACTTCCCTATCTTATCAATATCGATCTGAATGATGTAGTCGTGTACGACTATCTGAGGAGCATCAATAACACGATACTTTTCAAAGATGTGGTTGCGAGATATGGCATCAGGAATGTTGCTTTTCTTGAACGGTTGGTTGAATATGTTGCAGACAATACGGGAAGCTTAGTTTCCGGGAAAAAAATCAGTGATTTTCTGAAGTCGCAGAAAACCAATATCTCACCGAACATCGTCCTCAATTATCTTTCCTTCCTCTGCAATGCCTTTCTTATCTTCAAGGTATCTCGTTCAGAGATAGGCGGCAAACGCATTTTTGAGATCAACGAGAAATATTATTTCCAGGATACCGGGCTCAGACATGCCCTTGTCGGATACCGGCCATCGGACATCAGCAAAGTGCTTGAGAATATCGTGTATATGCACCTTCGGACATCGGGTTACACAGTCACCGTCGGACAGTTGGGAACAAAAGAAATTGATTTTGTCTGTGAAAAACGGGGGGACAGGCTCTATGTGCAGGTTGCGTATCTTATTCCCGATGAGAAGGCGCGTGAGAGGGAATTTGGCAATCTCCTTCAAATTCGCGATAATTACCCAAAGTTCGCAATCTCAATGGACAAAATGATGGTCGGCGGTGAAAAAGGCATTCAGCATCTGCATATCATGCAATTTTTGAATACAATGGTTTGAGTGTCCGGTCACTATTGCATTTAGCCCAGTTCGCTCTGCGGGTTCACTGTTGTAACATGAATCCGTTTATTTCTTGGCCGAATACTTCTTCCATCCCGGATAGTTCTGTCACAATAATATCGGATCAATCACAATTTCATTGTCCGGATTAGCTGAAGACCATACCCAATCCTCAGGTCGTCTCACATACTGCCTCCGGACAGGATTTGCATGGATATACTGTATTTTCTGCAAAAGGTACTTTTCACTTTCTATGATCTTGGGCATATTCGTCTTTGACCAAATTACATTTGCGGGTTCATGTTTAAAACATGAACCCGCGGATAAGTAACAGGGAGTTTCTAACGTCTCGCTGAAAGGCTTGATAGACGCTTTTTTATTATTTTTGATTTCAGAGGATATTTTTCAGGATTCTCAAGATTATCGATTTCCAAGTCAACATCCAAATCAGGCCAGAACAGATGATAGCCGTGAAGCAATTGAACGTTTTGTATGGCATTTAACGTTTGCTCTTTAAAGTAAGGGTAATCTTTATAGCTGAGAAAGTATTCCTTTTCTTTTGCAAAAATCCAAATGCCGAAAGGTGTTATATTTTCAACGCTTACCGAAATGTCTCTGCCATGCTTTAATGCTTTCATTTTTGTGCTTCTCATTTGAAAGGAAGGAGAATCTATACCCTTTCTCTCTGAAAATTGAAGGACTCATCTATTTACAATTTAAAACAATCTGTCCTTTTTTGCAATGTGGCGGTACACATGGATTATGCATTTTAGATGGTCAAATTATCTCGGAAAATCTGCAAGACGCTATGTTTTTACGACAGGATTCTTCGCCTCGGCGAATGCGACGAGTCGGAAAGGATTCGAGCGATAACAAAGAGACCCTTCGACAAGCTCAGGGTGACAAAAGAGAAGGGT
>JALHSV010000314.1 GCA_022865525.1 Thermodesulfovibrionales bacterium | reverse complement strand
TGAACAGGATGCTTTTGCAAACTTCTTGATTGGGGTTTTGGACAGTGCAGGTCCCGTATGAACAGGACCTGCACTTTTTTGGTTAGATTTTTGTGACGTTTTCTGCTTTGGGACCTTTTGGGCCGTCAACAACTTCAAAGCTTACCGCCTGACCTTCGGCCATTGTTTTGAATCCGTTACCCTGAATGGCTGAATAATGTACAAAGACATCTCCGCCATCCTCCTGGGTAATGAATCCAAAGCCTTTGGACTCGTTGAACCATTTAACGGTTCCTTTTACCATACTGCCACACCTCCTTGATAATAAAAATAGAAGATTACGGAATCATGGTATGGGAGCTACAAAGTCCAAAGTCCTTGAAGCTGCATACGACAATACTTCCGATACTTCGCGCATAGTATTACACATCAGGTTCCGGAAGGTCAAGAATTATTCATGCCGTGCGAAGTTTCGTTGACGAAGACCTTTTACTTTTGTTAATGTATGAATTATCTTATTTTTTAGGAGTTCTTATGCCAAAGAAAAAGACAGTGAAACAAAAAAAACAGACTGTTCAAAAGAAAATTAAACCGGTAATTACATCGAAAACAATGAAAACAAAGACGAAAAGAAAACCCGCACAATCGAAGACAGTTGCTCCTGTAAAAAAAGCACCCTCAAAGAAGGTCAATTTAAGGGAAAAGAAATTTCAGGAGATCAGAAAAAAGCTTCTGGCACAGAAAAAATCTCTCCTGATTGGCGCCATTGAAGCCATGAATAATGAGCTCGTGGGACCGACAGTATTTCCTGATCTCGGTGATCAGGCAACCGCAGAGATGGACAGAAACTTTATGCTGCGGTTACGGGGGAGAGAGCGTAAACTTTTGAAAAAGATCGAAGAAGCTATTGAGAGAATTGAACAGCATATATTCGGCTTATGTGACAAGTGCGGAGATGAAATAGCTATGCGGAGGCTTGAAGCAAGGCCGGTCACAACCATGTGTATCGAATGCAAGATATTGCAGGAAGAGGAAGAAAAACTCAGGGAACCGTAATCCCCTTTATTCAGGGATCAGACTCTTTCCTTTATGCTTAGTCCATATCTGTCTCTCAATGTATCACCGAGAATAGTAAAGCAGAGAACCGTCAGAGAGATCATAAACCCTGGGAATATCACCATCCATGGAGCTGATGAAATATAAACCCTGTTCGCACTGATCATAGAACCCCATGTTGCTGTGGGAGGCTGTACTCCTAATCCCAGGAAACTCAACGCTGATTCCGTCAGAATATAACTCCCCACTTTCAGTCCTGTCATAACAAGCAACAGAGGGATACACTGGGGCAGAAGATGCCTGAAGAGAATTCTCAGATGACTGCACCCGACAGACCGGGCTGATTCGATAAATGCCGCATCTCTGAGGGTCAGAATCTGTCCCCTGATTATTCTGGAAAAAGAAGCCCACCCGACTGCGACGATCGCTATCACCACGGTGTAAATACCAGACGGAAAAAGTATGGTAATCCCGATAGCAAGAAGAAGAGCAGGGAAAGAGAGTACCAAATCCACGAGTGCCATAATAAGCATGTCGACTCTTCCTCCGAAATATCCTGAACAGAGACCAAGAATCAGTCCGATCAGGAGAGAGAGAAAAGCAGCGGTTACCGCAATGCTCAGGGAAATTCTGCCTCCATAGAGTATCCGGGTAAAGATATCCCGCCCCTTATTGTCTGTCCCGAAAAGATGCTCAAAATTAGGTGACTCCTTAAGACTATCAAGGTCTATTCCGTTTGGATCATAGCCGGATATGACAGGGGCAAAGAGAGACAGGAGCGAAATACCAATCAAAACGGTGATGCAAAACTTACCTGCTCTTGTCATCGATTCTCACCCGCGGGTCAAGGTAGTGGTAGAGGATATCAACAACAAGGTTGATAAGAATGAATATCAGCGTACCGGTGATGACGCAGCCCATGATAACCGGGTAATCCCTTTTGATTATTCCCTCCATGGTAAATCTTCCTATGCCGTCCCATCCGAATATCGTTTCTGTCAGCACCGCACCGTTCAGATAACTCGCAAAATCCAGTCCTATGACTGTTGTGATTGGTATCAGTGCATTCCTGAAGACATGGACAAGATGTATTTTTATTTCTCCTATTCCCTTAGCCCGCGCAGTTTTGACAAATGGCAAGTCAAGGATTTCCAGAACCGTGGTTCTTGTAATCCTTGACAAAATCCCCATAGCCGGGAGTGAGAGCGTCAGCGCAGGAAGTATGATGAATTGAAGATCGCCGGTTCCGGACGGAGGGAGCATTTTGAGTTTCAGACTAAAGAGAAGCATGAGCAAAAGCCCGCTCCAGAAGACTGGAACGCTCATGCCTGAAACAGCACAAAGTGAAATAATCCTGTCGATTGCGGTATTCCTCTTGAGTGCAGCGACAAACCCGAGCATCAGTCCTGCAGGGACTGCGATAAGCATCGCTCCCATGGCGAGTTTAAGGGTGTTGGGAAATTTCGTCATAATGTCATCAACGACATGTCTGTTTGTATAATATGAACGGCCGAATTCTCCCTGCATAAGCAATTTCAGATATCCCAGATACTGACTCAATACGTTGTTATCCGTACCAAGTTCCTTTCGTATCTTCTCGATCACCTCCGGCTGAGCCCGCTCCCCAACAAGACTGAATACAGGGTCACCGGGCAAGGCTTTGGTAAGACTGAATGTGAGGAGTGTAACACCCAATAAAAGGGGAATAAGGAGAATCACTCGTTTTATCAGATAAGATTTCATTATCTACACAAATGATGCCTGTATTATTAATGACCTATGCATGATCTCCTTATCTGTCACTCCCGCCTGTCGGGAGTCCTTCTTAAGAAAGATTCCGGACAAGCCGGAATGACAATATTTCGAACGTTTACGATATCTGCTGCCTTGGGATAAATTCACTGAAAAGATATTTCCGTACCTTTGTCCATGCTGTAGATCTGATAAATCTTATAATTGGTAATCCAGGGCTGTCTGACGGTAAAATCTGTTTTATGCCAGAGGAACACCCAGGGCATGTCAGAGACGATTGTGTCTTCAGCCATCTTGTAGAGCTGCCACCGT
>JALHSV010000313.1 GCA_022865525.1 Thermodesulfovibrionales bacterium | reverse complement strand
TCAAATATATAGGGGGGCAGTGACATGACAAAGGCGGATCTGATCGAAAAGATGGCAGAGGCATCGGGTTGTACCAAGGCCTGCGCTGGCAAGGCTCTTGTTGGAGCTATTGAGGCAATCACCAAAGCGGTCAAAAAGGGAGACAAGGTTGCTCTCGTAGGTTTCGGCACATTCTCACTTTCAAAGAGGAAAGCCAGGACCGGGAGAAACCCTCAGACCGGAGCAACTATCAAGATTGCCGCAAAGAAACTTCCGAAGTTTTCAGCGGGCAAGGCTTTCAAAGACGCAGTAAATAAGTAAGTCGTAGATATAAACCAGAAAGCCCCTCTTGATTTCGGTGGGCTTTTTTATGCAACCATTTTTCACTTTCTTCCTGAAATTGGAAGGGGTGTCCTTTTGGTCTGGATAAAAGTACACCTGCCATTACGCAAATATGTCGCAAAGACATTTCCTGCAAATGTTGAATTGCAGTGAGTAATCGAATGGGGCAAGGAGCGAGGATGGCTTTTTTACTGATAGACTACTCTGAGCTTTACTTCACCAAAATAAAGAAAATTGACATGCCCGCCAGGCGAAGTGGCAAATTCATCCAGATACAGAATGAAGCTGAGCAGAGTGAGTATCTCGTTCTTTCACCAGGAGAACTTTCGGTATATCATAAAAAACTGAACTAATGGACAGTTGCAGAATATGAGCATCATAAGGCCCATAATTTCCCAATGGCTTAAAGTGTGAGCGATCAAATAGTCATCTATCAATCCCCTGACGGTACAACCGGCATCGAAGTCCATCTGGAAGCGGAGACTGTCTGGCTTACCCAGGACCAGATGGCAGGACTCTTTGACAGAGAACGCTCGGTCATAACGAAGCATCTTCGCAATGTTTTTAGAGAGGCGGAACTGGACAAGACGGCAGTACGTGCAAAATTTGCACATACTGCCCCGGACGGGAAAAAGTATCAGACGCTTTTTATAGCCTTGATGCCATTCTTTCAGTAGGCTGCCGGGTCAACTCGAAACGAGGCACCCAATTCCGCCAATGGGCTACCAACGTGCTACGTGATCATCTGGTGCAGGGGTTCACGGTTAATCAGAGCAGATTGGCAGAGAGGGGTATCTCTGAGATGCAGCAGGCTGTCAGCCCGCCCGCGGCGTTCTTGAGTGCGACTTCGCCATGCAAGCAATCACTGAATTAAAGAGCGAACTGATGAGACAGGACGAGGCATCCGGTCTGTTCGGCGCTGAGCAGGGTAATGCCCTTGCTGCGATTCTCGGAAACATAGAACAGACAATGTTCGGGAAACCTCTCTACAAGACGAGGGATGACAAAGTAGCGAACCCTCTCTACTTTGTCATCAAAGACCATCCGTTCGTCGACGGGAACAAGCGGATCGGGAGCTTCCTGTGTGCTATCTGGCCCAAAGAACTTATGAAATACCGTGATAACGGGGAGTTGATAACCAGACATTTAAACGCTATAAAATAGACCATCCCGTTCAGGTAGGTTAGGGGGGCATATCAGTTCAATAGTATGCTTAAGCGTAAGATATTTTATAATGGAGTATCGTCGGAAACACGACAAACATAAAAAGGTCATAGGGAATGACAAGAAAAACATTGATCATTATGATTGCCCTCTCTATTCTTATCGGCGCAATCAGCGGCTTTGCCTTTTGGACAATTTCGGACCTGCCGAATACAAAAATGCTGCAGGAATATATCCCGCTCGAATCGTCGAGGGTCTATTCAAGTGACGGGAAAGTATTAGCCGAGCTTTACCTCGAACGAAGGACTTTTATCCCGCATTATCAGATACCGGAGCATGTAAAAAAGGCATTCATCGCTGTCGAAGATGTGCGGTTTTACAATCATCCGGGGGTTGATTTCATTGGTATAGCAAGGGCCCTCTGGCATGATATAAAAGCGGGAGGTGTTGTTGAGGGCGGGAGTACCATCACCCAGCAGCTCGCACGCATGCTTTTTCTGAAACCTGATAAAAGCATCAAGAGGAAAATCAAGGAAGCTGCACTCTCGATCCGGATAGAACAACGGTACACAAAAGATGAGATCCTCGGCATGTACCTGAATCAGGCGTATTTCGGAACAAGGGCATATGGAATAGAAGCTGCGTCACAGACATATTTCGGGAAACCCACAAACGAACTGAGCATAGCAGATGCAGCTCTCCTTGCCTCCATGCCAAAGGCTCCTTCGAAATACTCACCTTTTAAGAACCCTGAAAAAGCTAAGTCCAGGAGAACCATAGCCCTAAAACAGATGATGGACTCGCATTTTATCACTCAGGCTCAATCTGAAGAAGCAGAGAATGTCCCACTTCCCGAAACTCCTCATTTCAGAAAATATGATGCGCCATATTTTATTGAAAACCTGAGGCAGAATCTTGAAGGAAAATTCGGGACTGAGCTCTATACTTCCGGTTACAGAATATATTCTACGCTGGACTCAGGAATGCAGAGGGCAGCAGAGGAAGCTATTACCAATGGACTGCATTCCCTCGAAAAGCGAGTGAAACCAGGCGTTGAGGCTGCGTTAGTAGCAATTGATCTTCGTACCGGACAAATAAAGGCATTCGTCGGCGGCTCGAATTTCTGGAAAAACCAGTTTAACAGGGCCACACAGGCTTTGAGGCAACCAGGCTCAGCATTTAAGCCATTTGTCTTCATTACAGCTATCGAAAATGGGATGATGTCTGAAGATATTGTCCGCGATTCCCCAGTATCCTTTGCAGGTGCAAAACCAGGACAGAGATGGATTCCCCGTAATTACGACGGTAAATACTATGGGAACGTTACCCTCAGGACAGCGCTTGCAAAGTCCCTTAACTGTGCTACCGTCAGGCTTGCAACAGATATAGGAATTGATGGTGTCATAGAAATGGCCCGGAGGCTCGGAATACGAAGTCAGCTCCACCGGTATCTTCCTCTCGCTATAGGAGCATCAGATGTCACGCTCATAGATATGGTATAT
>JALHSV010000312.1 GCA_022865525.1 Thermodesulfovibrionales bacterium | reverse complement strand
TTCTAATATTATTGCAAAAATCGTACCGTAACTGTCATATTGTTCCTGAGACCCGAGAAATCCTCCAACCGGATAAAAATAACCTGTGTATTGATATCAAAGGACGCCATAGGGTCAAATGTCCGCTGAGACTTTCTCTTGACGTTCGGAAGAACCTTGTAAACCGTTCCCTTATAGATTTTGTCCTTATAGGCATCTGTCGTTACTTCAACAGATTGCCCCTCTTTTACTTTCCCGACATCGGTTTCTTCAAGCTCTGCCCGGATTCTTAACTTGTCGGGATTAACAAGCTCCAGGACAGGGGTGCCGACGTCAACAGTTTCACCAACATGCTTGAATTTTTCTGTCACCACGCCATTGAACGGAGATGTCAGCGTGTAGTCTTTCAGGGATGCCTGATAGTATCTCAATTCTGAATCAGCTTTCTCGGCCGACGATTTTGCCTGCTCGATCTCTTCGTCTCTCACGCCTTTTTTCAGTTTTTGCATATTCGTTTTGGATTCATCGAATTCTGCCGATGCTCTTTTAAACTGCTCTTCCGCCTTCCTCAGTTCTACAAGCGTTGTGGCGTCTTTTTCATAGAGCCTCTTTTGTCTCTCGAACTCATCCCTGACTTCCACGTATTTCGCATCTGCCGATTGCATCTTGCTCTTTGCCATCTCAACATCCTCGGACCGATATCCCGACTCAAGTTCTTTGAGACGAGACCGCGCCTCGAAAAGGGCGGATTCTGCCATCTTAACCTGAGACCGGATCTTGCTGTCATCGAACCTGACAAGCGGAGTGCCCGCTTTTACCTGGTCGCCTTCTTTTACCAACAGAGCTGATATTGTCGAGGAAACCTGACTGCTTGCATCAATCCTCTCCTCGCTCTCCACAATTCCTTTTGCAGTTATGAACATATGCTTTGTTTCAGCGTGCTGAGCTGTTGCGTTCTTTTTCCGTATAATGCTCGGACTGAAAAGGGCAAGAATAATCGAAACAGCGAGAAGACCCATCAACAGAAAGATCACAAAACGATTATTTTTCATGCGTGTCCTCCCTTTTCTCGGATAATCATCCCATCCTCCATGTAGAGGATACGGTCAAAAATGCCCTCGACCCTGTTGTCATGCGTTGCCGCGAAAATGCATTTTTTTCTTTCAGTGGCAAGTTGTTTAAGGAGCTCCATGACTTTCCTGCCATTCCCCTGGTCAAGGTTCCCTGTCGGTTCATCAGCGAGAATAATAGGGGAATCTGCTGCAAGGGACCGTGCTATGGCAACCCTTTGTTTTTCTCCACCGCTCAGATCCCTTGGCAGGAAATGCATCCGGTCTGCCAGTCCGACACTGTCAAGCATCTCTTTTGCCTTCTGCTCAGCGTTATCCTCAACTCCCTTTAATTTTAGAACTAACATGACATTTTCAAGAGCGGTAAGGGCGGGGAACAGATTAAACCCCTGAAAAATGAAGGAGATGAATTTTTTCCTGATGCCCGGCAGTGCAGCCTCACCAAGTGAATTTGTTTCAATACCATACAGTTTGAGAAAACCGCTCGTCGGGCGCAATATACATCCAATGAGGGAAAGCAGTGTTGTCTTCCCGCTGCCGGAAGGTCCGAAAAGGCCTACCATCTCGCCTTCGTGCAACTCAAGACCAACGGATGATACTGCCTTGACCTCGACTTTCCCCTCGGAATAAATCTTTGTTAAATCCCCTGCAAAAACAGGCGTATCCATACCATTTCTACCTTGCAGCAAAAATAAGGATCGCTGCATCTTTAACCATTAAAACGCATCCCTTTCCCAAGTAAACGTAAGTACATAATATCATAAAATGAGAAAAGTTCATATGATGCGTAAAAACAACTATTTTCATTCTCAAATCTCATTTTTTCATATATAATTGAGACGGTAAGCTATTAAGCAATAAGAAAATTTAATAAAATCATATGGTGCATTTTCATTTCAGAAAGGTTGTTGATAAGGCTGAACTCGAAGAAGTATTTCGGTTGAGATATAAAGTCTATTGCGATGAGTGGGGATTTGAAAAAGCAGAGGATCATCCGGGTGGCCTGGAATTCGACATATTCGACAGCATTTCACGGCACTTCATTTCACTGAATGAGACATGGCAAATTATCGGTACTATTCGGATTATCCTGAATTCTGAAAAAGGATTTCCCATAGAAAACCATTGCAGTATTGACGCTGATCTTTCCAATGTGAACAGGGATAAAATCGGAGAAATATCTCGCCTGGCTGTCAGCAAGGAATTCCGCAAGAGATTCGAGGACCAGTTTATTTATGACGGGACGCCTGAATACATTCAGCAACAGGCTGCTGTTCATGAGAGAAGAAGGCGCCACGAGATTGTCACCGGACTTTATAAATGTCTCTATGTTGAGAGTAAGAAAATCGGGCTGACACACTGGTATGCTGTCATGGCGAAAGGGCTCTATATTCTTCTCAAAAGGATGGGTATCCTCTTTAAACCCATCGGCCCCGAAATTTATTATCACGGATTAAGGACGCCATACCTGGGTTCCATTGCTGATATAGAAGAAGGGGTGTCAAGGCTGCACCCGGAGCTCTTCAAAGAATTCCAGGAAGCGCTGAAATAAATGTTTACGTAGAGAGGGCGCGGGCCTTCCGGAGAATAAGCCGCCTTCTCAGTCTGTGAAAGAGATTCTTGCCGCCTGACCTCATATAACCAATTCTGAATTTGCCTCTCATCAAGTCGATCTGCATATAATATGGTACAGCTCTTACTCTGCCTTTCCCCGTAAGTATCTTTACTACTTCCGTAGCAACGAGTGATGCAGCAAGGGTGCAGGCGGGAGATACGGCAGGTCCGGTTTTTCGTTTGAGGCTCACTTTTGTCATATCTATGTACTTGATATGATACGGCTGCGGCGCGAGCCCTGCTGCAAAGGAAGCGATTTTTTCAAGGTTGTCCATGGTATCTGATATACCGAAGTATGCATCAAAGGTCATCCCCTCCGGAGAAAAGACCTGCAATGTGGCACCAAACCCCAGCGGAGCTGATGTCATCGCATAAATACCATTCTCTCTGGCTTGTTTAAATAACAGTCTTCTTGCATCGATCTCAAAAAAATCTATCCCG
>JALHSV010000311.1 GCA_022865525.1 Thermodesulfovibrionales bacterium | reverse complement strand
TTACCGAACACGGTAAAAGGACCTTCATGGATCGTAAATGTTATATGCGCTTTCAGCCCGTCAATTTCTCTTCTGACAGAGACCGCAACCGAAGGGAAGCCCTTTGTAGTATAAAATTCAATAACCCTGTACCTGGCGTCAAATATATCAACTTCGTTATAAGGATCGCCGGGTTTTAATTGCACGACTTTTCTCACTTCATCTTCAGCAGCAATTTTCATTCCGGCGATAGTGATATTTCCGATCTCGGTCTTGAGCCCCAGCTGTATTGTGATGACGATATTCATCGCTTGAGAACTCTCATCATATGTTGTCTGGAATTCGTCAACAGTGCTTAAGAGGTATCCGAGAGCATAAGAGAAAACCTGCAGCGTTTGCCTGTCCGCATCAATGAAGTCAGGGTTATACACATTACCTTCTTTGAGGGAAATGATGTTCTTGAGTTTAGCCTCGTCGATACGGACACCCACAAATGAGATTTTTCCTGTAGTTACTTTCTTGCCTTCGAAGATAAATAAAGTGAGGTTGATGAGGTCATCCTTTTCCGTAACGACAGGAGCAATCTGAGCAAAAGGAAACCCCTTCGCGTGGTAAACAGATAACATCCTCTGTATTGCTTCCTCTACAATATCATCGTTGAAGTCTTCAGCCTCGAAAAAGGGCATCTCTTTGAGAACAACCTTTGTTGATACGGAATCGTTACCGTCAAGCGAAACAAAGAGGCGCTTTCCCGGATGAACAGACAGGTTGAGTACCCCATCCTTATATGTGTAAGGTTTTATGTCAGGCTTGAAGTGTTTTTCATCCTTATAGTATTGTTTAATCCTCTCAATGTCTTTCTGAACTTTTATCCGATCAAACACATCACCCTCAGATAATTTCATAACTGCTTTCACATCATCAGTCGTGCCCGAGATCATTATCCTTTCAATGCGTTCCGGGATCCCCGTATTTATTTTTACATGGACAGCAATCCTGTGAGGTTCCTTTAATTTCTCAACATCTGCACTGATACGGGCATCCGGAAACCCCCGCACGGCGATTTCCTGCTTCAGTTTTTTCAAAGCCCGTTCAAGCATGTCGCACGAGAGATACTGATCCTCTTTTAGCGGGAATAACGATAGTATGGTCTTTTTAGGCAGACCATAATCCCCCTCTACGTAAATTTTCTTAATAAAGTCTCTTTCCTTGACATGAATAATAACCGTTGTTTTATCCCCGTCAACTGTCTCAACCGATATATCGTCGAATATTCCTTTCAGGAACACCCTTTTTATCCCTTCCCGCAGACGGTCTGGGTCTATGGGTTCCTCCGGGGCGACATCAAGGAGATACAGCAGTTCATCTTTCCCTATTGTCTGTAACCCATAGATTTCTATCTTCCCGACAACTGAGGCTGATACGTTAGAAACAGCACAGAACAAAAAACACCAAATAACCAGCACCGGAAAAAAAACCACAAGACCTTTCTCCACTGAAACTCTTTTCCTCTTAACATCTCCCCGGATGATATTCATTTAAACTCGAATCTGAACTTCACATCACCACCGATGCTGCCAATATCGTCCCGTGTTCCGATAAGAGAAACATTCTTATTCAGGAGGTACTCGACTTTCAGTATCTGTTCCTCCGTTGAACCTATTGAAGTAGTATAGGTTACAAAAACTTTGTCACCGATGAGCCTTTCTGATACCGTTATCCTTGGCTCCACCGTGCCGGTCGTTTTTGAGACATATGGTTCAACCTGGAACCGGTCTATCCCTGTCAGCGCTCTTACCCTTTCTTCGATAATATCCTGTTGTTTACCGGTAATAAATGACGTTGCAGTTCCTGCACCGATACCACCTTCAAGCCCCTTCGTCTGTTTCCCAAGCTGTCCGACGGTCAGCAGAGAGAGGATATCCACCTCTTCAAGCGGTGGATCAGAAGAAAGTGAAAGATTAAACCGATCCGTCTCCCCCTCGAGGTTCAGCCTGATAGTATAGCCCTTCATCGAAGTTTCGGCTGTAAGATTCAGAATTGGCTTGATCCTGTGCGGGTCCGTAAAATCTGCACTGGCGTGCATTATCCTGAATTCATTGTTCCTGAAATAAATATACCCATCGTTTGATTCAAGTCTGCCAAAGAGGATCGGATTGGATACCGTGCCTTTTACGATCATATCACCCCGTATTCGTATCGGCGCACGTGCAATATTATTATCAACGGTGATATTTTCACTGCCCGAGACCTGTATATTCAGTTCAGCTCTTTCGAACACAGACATCTCAGATTTCGGTTTTTCTATGGCTTTTGCAGTTAAAAGCCAGCTTCTCCATTCCACCGTCTCCTTATATCGTGCCTTATTTATGCGGATATCACCTGTTATATCCATGGCATCCGTAGTCCCTCTGTACAGCAGGTTACCGTCAAGATTGACAGAAAATTCCGGCAGGACTTTCGTTGTTATATCGTCCAAACGAGCCTCCAGGTGAACCCGTTTTATCAGGAATCCCCTGAGGTATGCAAGCCCTGATATATCGACCGTACCGCCTCCAACCCTGCCGTTCAGTTTCTCGATGACGATTCTGTCTTCATCGATATAGAGGTACCCATTGATTGAACTGATATAGGCAGCATATCCCCTCAGGCCGAATGATCCGTCGGAAATCGTCATGCCGCCATTAATCTCCGGCTTCTCCCATTTCCCCCTGACCACAAAGACGAAATCGGCATCTCCTTTCAGATATCCGATTTTCTTTGATAAGCCCTTCAGCGGCGAAAGAGCAGAACTTCCGTCGAGCTGAATATCATATTCCTTACCGATTTCAAGACCTCCGCGAAGCCTGAACGATGTCTCCCCGCTTCTTATGGCAAAAGGCTTGAGCGATATTTTTTGGTTCCTGACTGAGAATTGAATTTCAGAATCATTTGAAAAGGATTGCCCAAACAATACAAGCGCCAGATGATATACATGTGCAGATGCTTCAATAGTGTTTTTGTTCCCAATCATTTCGACTTTTCCTTCAAGATTGAGCTGGAGGTCCTCAGGCACATCCTTGAGCAGAGAACTGACAAGGAAATCATACCGTGCCGGCTGAATGATCAGGTCCGCATTCCACGGTAATGTCTCATCGAGATGCCCATGACCCTGAAGTTTCATCTTTTCATTGAATAACGCGGCTTGCACCGCAATATCCCTGTTCTGTATGACTGCACTGACTGTCCCGCTCCCCATATTTCTTCCTTTGAACGTCCCGCCCGCAACCTTGGCACCGAGTGTAATTGAAGGATTATCGAATGTGCCGTTTCCTTCAGAGTGCAGAGACACCACAGCATCATCGGGCATCCTTTCAAGTCCGAAGTCTCTGAAAAGCAGTTTATCAGATGAGGCGTGGTAAGAAAACCGCTTGTCAGGACCGATCTTTCCATCTGCTGTAAGGATGGACTGTCCCCTGACAAACTTCGCTTGTTTCAGGGAGAGTTCTCCCTGTGCATAGGTGATATGTGCCGTTGCTGCGTCAAAAGAAACGGTATAAAGTGAACCATGCTCTATCGAGGCCTTTCCGGTAATGTCGATATCCTTGTTCTTCCCTCCTATTTTTAAATCCGCATTGAGTGTTCCTGTACCCGTGAAGTCCTTGGAGAATATCCTGACCGCCCGTTCAAAATCAGCTTTCCTGAGAATCACGCTCAGGTCATAAACCGGCATCGAAAGATCAAAGAGTTCTTTTGCTTGAGGAAATGATATCTTGCCCTTTATCCTGTGTTCTTCCCCCTGGGACCTGAAAACAGAGTCCCGGAGATGGAGCATATTTTTTTGATACGAAAAGTCAGCAATAAAATTGTCTATTCTGTATTCTTCTATCGCGGAATCTGTGAGGGTTATCTTTCCGGAAACTCTTGGATCATCAAATGACCCGCCTATCTCTCCTGAAAATTCACCCCGTCCTTCGGCTCCCCTATAGTACGGAGATGTGAGATCTGAAATGGTTTTGGTCACAAGGCTGCTTGTCAGGTTAAGTGCTTTCTTCTCCAGATCGATCATACCGTTCGCTGAGATATTCGATAGGGATGTATTGATCTGCAGATTTGACAAAGATAAGCGAGCACCTCTCAGAGAGTAATTGCCCCTGATATCCGTGATCCTGTTCAGCAGATCATCAGTTGGCGGCTGAGTCTCTTTCTTCCTTCCACGCTGCTCAGCACCAGGAGCTTTATAAACAAACCATCCATCCGGACTAAATTCGCTGCCGGATGTCAGGAGTTCTCCGTCAACCTTTCCGTCCGGGACCCCGGGATCCCATTGTATCAGCTTGAACGCACTCCGGCTGTCTATCGCCTGAAATTTCACGTTCACGGTGAAACCATCAGCGACAGGAAGATGAATTGACGCGTCTGCATGAGCGGTACCGTTATAGAGTGTCCCATAGCCTTCCTTGAAATTGATAACGCCATTTTTATATATGACAATGCATTTCAAAGAATCTATATCAACACTAAAGAGGTTCCCCTTTTGCAGCCTTACCCGTGCTCTGCCGGTAAAATCCGAAAGAGGACCTGTAATTTCTCCATCGAAATCGATCAGGCCTTCTATCCTCTCCCTTACCTTCAAAAGTTCCATGAGCGTCTGAATATACAAATCACCTTCAAGCTTGAGGTCTACAAAGATATTGTCCAGGCCGGGCAACCTTGCTTTTTCCGTCTGCAGCTGTAAAGACGGGCTTAGCTTCTCGGCGCGGATTGACGGAACTGACCGCTCATCTTTTTCAATCCGTATCTCGCCTTTTGCAGTAATTTGCCCATCACCTTTTTCTTTCAGGTCAAGGAACCGTTTCACGGAATTCACCAGTAATGCCAGGTTAGTCTCGAAAGTGCCTTTCCCCTGGGTATAAATTCCTTCTCCTTTGAAGGTAGAACCAAAGGCACCGACCTGCAGATGCTTAATTTCCAGCCCGTCACTCTTCAGAAGTATGGCTATATTGACATCACAGGCAATCTTTGGCCATCCATCACGTTCGACTATGAGTTCTTTTACAGCCGCCTTAATCCGCTGGGTTTCTCCGGTAATCATCTCGCCTGAAAGTCCCTTCATGTCCATGACCCCGTTGAGATCGTCATCGCTGATCCGGATGCTTCCCGAAACAAGCTCAACAGCCTTGATTTTAACCTTCAATGCATCCTTTCGCTCTTTCTCAAGATACGTCTTGACATGTCTGACAACCTCTTCAATCTTTTGCCTGCCTGCTGTCACCTGTGGCTCTTTCAGAACGAGTCTGCGGATAGAGAGTGTTTTATTGGGAAGCCCTGCAAGTCCGATATAGCCCTTGACTCTCTTCACAGAAACCATGGTATTCCCGCTTTCATCAGATACAACTACTTCTTTCGCCTCTATAGAGAGCGGAAACAGATTAAGGTGAAGGGCTTCAATCGTAATGTTCTCCCCTGAGAGGTCTTGCAGTTCAGGGATGAGCACATTTTTTAGCGCTGTAGAAATGGCCGGGGCACCGGCAAAGAACAAGATGAGAAGAACCACCACCGCACAAACAAAAAAAATATAAATTCTTCTTCTGGTTTTTTGCTCTGAAGGTATTTCGTTCTTCTTATCCATGAAAGGACCTTTTTCTCTCCCGCATCGTTACATACTCATTGGACATGAGTACAGATCAGCCTCCGAAAAGCCATCTTTTGAAGTTCCAGAAATGGAGAATCTTCTGGACAAATGCCGTTTGATCCACTTTCGTGGCAAGGTCTTTCAGTTCAACGCGTGTCTGTTCGATTTCCCTGTCCTGAGATTTGTCAAGACCACCATCTGCGATAAAATGCCGTATTTTTTCGATCTCCCCTGCGTCAAGCCACACGCCGTGTCTGCCGCATTCGTCGATGATCACGCCCGAGATACGCCTGAAGTTCTTCCGGTTCATGAGTTTCCCGCATCTGACACAGGGAATATACTCCAGTGGTTCTCTTACCGGTCCACGGATAAACTCGCCTTTTATTTCTTCCTTACGGTATACATCAGAAGGCCTCGTTGCCTTTTGAAATTCACCTCTGTCAAGCCAGATTCCGCCGCATTGCGTGCAAATATCATATTCATCATCGTCATGCATCTGAATTTCGAGAGGAACGCTGCAATGAGGACAGACCGGGAGAATGATCTTGATCTCGTCATGAAGTTGTCCACCACAGAGAGGACAGACTGCATACCGCTCATTGACAGCCTTCCCGCAGTGTTCACATTGCTTTGTATTATACTGGCTCACTTTGCACCTTTCTTCTCCTTGTTTCCGGCGAGAAACAGGTATTTTTTCTGTTTATTGTACCAATTACCTCCCCTCCTTGACCATCACCATACCCCTGAAGAAGATAAAATTGATATAATAAAATATGCCACGGGAATTTCATAAAGTAGTTTTACGTAACAACGGTATGAATTCACGGCAATCATGAATAAGGTTTTCATAATAGGCATTTTTGTATTTACGATGATCAGCCTTGCATGTGCAGATAAGAATGAAAAAAAGCCTTCCGATATGAATGCTGGAAAGCTTGAGAAAGCTTCTTTTGCCGGAGGCTGCTTCTGGTGCATGGAGCTGCCGTTCGAAAAGATTGAAGGAGTGAAGGAAGTCATCTCGGGTTATACAGGAGGTCAAAAACCAAACCCAACCTATGAAGAGGTCTCTGCCGGAGGGACAGGCCACGCAGAGGCCATCCAGGTCCTCTACGATCCTTCAAAAGTACATTATGCTGACCTCCTCGAAGTGTTCTGGAGACAGATAGACCCGACCGATTCCGGTGGGCAGTTCGTTGACCGCGGCAAACAATACAGGTCAGCGATCTTTTACCATAATGAAGACCAAAAGCATCTTGCTGAAAAATCAAAGGACGAGATCCAAAATTCCGGCAGGTATAACAAACCGATCATTACCGAAATACTGCCCGCATCTGATTTTTACAGAGCAGAGGAATACCACCAGGATTATTACAAGAAAAATCCTATCCGGTATAAATTCTACCGGTTCAATTCCGGCCGCGACCAGTATCTCAAAACAATCTGGGGTGAAAAAAGAGAGGTGCAAAAGATGGAGAACCCTGATAATAAATTTGTAAAGCCTTCAAAGGAGGAACTCAAAAAGAAGCTCACGCCCCTGCAGTACGAGGTTACACAGGAGGAGGGCACGGAAAGATCCTTCCACAATGAGTATTGGGATAATAAAAAAGAAGGGATCTATGTTGATGTTGTTTCAGGGGAACCTCTTTTCAGCTCTCTTGATAAATACGACACCGGCACAGGATGGCCGAGCTTTACCAAGCCACTTGAACCGGACAATATCGTAGAAAAGGAAGACCGTGGCCTTTTTACGAAAAGGACAGAGGTGAGGAGCAAACTTGGCGATTCACACCTTGGACACGTATTCCCTGACGGCCCTGCACCAATGGGGCTCCGTTACTGCATGAACTCTGCTGCTCTCCGTTTCATCCCCCTGGAAGATTTTGAAAAAGAAGGATACGGGCAATATAGAAAACTCTTCGAAAAGAAGTAATACGTCTTTACATGTCATACGATAGCCTGACACCTACCAAGACCCTGTAATAATATCTAACAATCTATTGACAGTTAATCTTACCTATGCTAATATGATGCCATTAAGGGAGGAATCCAATGAACATTTATCAGAAAATAGGACTCCGGATCAAGGAAGTGAGGGAAAAGGCAGGAATGAGCCAAGATGTGCTTGCGCGAAAAATGAAAATACCCCGTCCCGCCGTCTCTCAAATCGAGCGCGGCGCGCGGAAGATCGCTACCGACGAGCTTCTCAAGTTCTCCCGGATATTTCATTTGCCTGTAGATAACCTTCTCAATCCAGGCAAAGAGCCTGAAGTCTGCCTTCATGAAAAGAAGGAAGAAAAGGCACATAAGCCTATGATGCGTATCAGCGTGCCGCAAAAAAACCTCCAAATGTTTAAGGAAGTGCTCCTATACATCCTAAACAAGGTCGGATCAAAGGAGAATATCGGCGAGACAGTGATTTACAAGCTCCTTTACTTCATTGATTTCGACTTTTACGAGAAGTACGAAGAACAGCTTGTCGGGGCGACATACATGAAAAACCAGTATGGCCCCACACCGATCGAGTTCGCCAAGATCGTGGACCAGATGATCTCCAGCGAAGAGATCGAGAAGGTGAAGAGCAAGTATTTCAGTTACCCTCAGACAAAGTACCTGCCGCTTCGGAAACCTAACCTCGCCACGCTCAAGGCGCACGAAATCGAGGTGATCGACGACGTCCTGAACAGGCTTTCCGAGATGAACGGAAACCAGATCAGCGCTTATTCTCACAGCGATGTGCCATGGCTCACAACGGAAGACGGAGAGGTTATCGAGTATGAATCGGTCTTTTACCGCAGTCCGCCCTATTCCGTGCGGATGTATGCGGAAGAGAACGGATGAGCGACCCGTTCTACAGTCCATACGTCGG
Organism: Thermodesulfovibrionales bacterium; assembly: GCA_022865525.1. Taxonomy (GTDB): domain Bacteria; phylum Nitrospirota; class Thermodesulfovibrionia; order Thermodesulfovibrionales; family SM23-35; genus JALHSV01. Next base: position 90 of record JALHSV010000311.1, on the reverse strand, counting down.
GAAACTGTTCAAGAAGATTTCCCATGTTCTGGAATTCGAGAAGGACCTCAGAAAGCTTGTCAGACGGTTCGCCTCACTTGAGGATGATTT
>JALHSV010000310.1 GCA_022865525.1 Thermodesulfovibrionales bacterium | reverse complement strand
TGCAGGGAAAAGGATATTGTTCAAACATGCATTCTGGATTTCTTTTGCTCTCATCGCCCTTCTCTCTCTGCCAACCTTCATCGCGATAAAAGCCATCAGGACCCTTTTGTCCCTTGAACCGGGTGAAGCAGTTTCCTTCATAGATACAGTCTCATCGACAGCACTAACGCTCTTCCCCCTCTGTTTCATCATCGGGGTTCAATTCCCTCTTGCTGTTTCATATGCAGGGAGCCGGAATGCGGCAGGCAGGATCTATGGTCTTGAAGCACTTGGTGCTTTCTGGGGAGGCGTGCTTTTTACATTTGTGATCGCCTCGAGGATTAGCGCTCTTGAGCTCTGTCTGATTCTTTCTCTGCTCAATCTCATGGCCGCAGTGTATCTTTCAAGAAAAAATTTTGTCCTTATGCTTTGTCTTATTCCACTCTTTTTCTATTTGAGTTTCCACGCATCTGCCCCTTCTTTTTTATGGCATGGTGCAGAGATTACCCAATCCGGGGAATCAAAGTTGGGAGAGATTGCGGTCATCAAAGTCGGGAGTCAATCGAGCATATATGCCAATGGACAGCTTGCATTCAGCTACCCTGATGCCCAGGACGAGGAAATGACAACCCACCTTCCGATGACAGTACATCCTTTACCAAAGAATATCCTTGTCATCGGCGGCTCCCCCGGTATACTGAAGGAACTCCTGAAATATCAGGTCGACCAGATAGATTTCATAGAGCTTGACCCCAGGATACTCGATTTTTCTCTCGGACTTCTCAACACCCGGGAAGATGAAAACGCTATAAAGGATTCCAGAATTCACATTATGATTCAGGACGGACGAAGATTCATCAAGAGTGCAAAAAAACAGATATACGATCTGATCATCCTCAACCTGCCACAGCCGTCGACAGCAAGCATCAACAGATTCTACACAATTGAATTCTTCAGGGAGGCACAGAAGGTTCTGAAGAAAGATGGCATCCTAACAATGCACATACCTCAATCGGCAGGATATATGGGGAAAAGAATGCAGACGGCAAATGGCTCTGTCTTCAATTCTCTTCACGCCGTCTTCCGATATGTCAGCGTAACATCGCAGGAATATGGAATGCTCTTTTCGTCAGATACTCACATCGATAGCAATCCCGATCTCCTTGAAAGAAGATTTATGGAAAGAGGCTTATCCGTTAGATATTTTCATCAATATATTTTCCGGGATGCCTTTTCGTCATTCGGCGTGGATTATGTTGAACAGAGGCTGAGTGAAACAAAATTCATAAATACAGACTTTCGGCCGTCTGCATATCTCTTCAATCTCATGCTCTGGGCTGAAATCCACGGTGGAAAGTCTTTCTATCCTTTTCTGAGAATCAAGGTCTGGCATATCTTTTCTGCAGCACTCATCGTCCTAACTCTTCTTGCATTCCTCCTGTTCAGACAGAGAACGCGTGCGGTCTCCTTTTCCGTATTCACAACCGGATTTTCCGGAATGTCTTTTGTGCTCACTGCTATTCTGGCC
>JALHSV010000309.1 GCA_022865525.1 Thermodesulfovibrionales bacterium | reverse complement strand
GGCGACGATGATGCCCGACTTAAGACGATCCCTGACATTGTCCGCACAGAGGCGAAGTTCATTGACATTGAGGCCGTCCTGACGTATTGTGATGACTTTCACACCATTCAGGTCATATGCTTCTTTCAGGGCGTTTGCTATCGCATCTCCCGGAGAGCATGTTTTTAATTTCCGGATCTCTTTTTCCATAGATTTTACATCACTGATGAGCTTTTCTACTCTCTCGATAGTGGTATCTGTCTTCAGGATATTTTTAATGAGCTCAAGCTCTGATTTCTTATGCCTTAGATAATCAAAGGCAACTTTTCCTGTCAGCGCTTCAATCCTCCGGATACCCGAGGCAACACTTCCCTCAGAAAGAATGACAAAAATCCCGATTTGTCCAGTGTAACTGCAGTGTGTTCCCCCGCACAACTCTGCACTGACACCAGGGACTTTGACCACCCTGACCCGGTCTCCATATTTCTCTCCGAACAGGGCAATAACGCCGGATTTAAGTGCATCCTGGATATCCATGACTTCGGTTTTTACCTGAATATTTTCAAGTATCTTCTCGTTCACATAATCTTCAATCGCCTCTATTTCCCTTTTTTCCATCTGGTAAAAATGGGAGAAATCAAAACGCAGTCTTTCAGATGAGACGTATGAGCCGGCCTGTTTCACATGATCTCCTATTAGCGTTCGCAAGGCTGAATGGAGAAGATGCGTGCTCGTGTGATTCCTTGCTGTAGCCATTCTTTTTCCTTCGTCCACAAGACATCGAACGGTATCCCAGACATTGATGCGGCCCCGCTTGATCTCTACGAGATGGGCATGAAGACCGGCTTCCTTTTTTGTGTTCACTACAACAGCATCGACAGTATTATTAGAGAGTGTGCCTGTATCGCCGACCTGGCCGCCGGATTCCCCGTAAAAGGGCGTCCTGTCGAGTATAAGTTCGACAATATCGCCCTGGTGAGCCTCTTGTATCACCTTTTTGTCCTGTATGATAGCCTTTATGGTTGATTCAGATTCTAAGGTGTCATACCCGATAAAAAGTGATTTGCCTGTCTCCGACTCGAGTTCGCGGTAAATAGCCGCAACAGCCTCTTCTTCTCCAACCCACGATGCACGCGCCCGCTCTCTCTGGATATCCATTTCCTTGTTGAATCCATCCTCATCGATAACCAATCCATTGTCCATCGCCATATCACGGGCCAGATCGAGAGGAAATCCGAAGGTATCGTACAGTCTGAACAGTTCGCTTCCCGGAATACTCCTAATACCGGACGTTTTCATTCTTTCCATTATTTCATCCAGCATTTTCACACCCTGTTCAAGGGTCCGGGAAAATCTCTCTTCTTCAAATAAGAGTACCTTTGAAGCGCGCTCTCTCTCATGGATAAGCTCAGGGTAAACGTTTCCCATTGCATCGGCTACCGAATCAATCAGCCGATATAAAAATGGACCTTCAATACCGAGAAGTTTTACATGACGTGATGCCCTCCTCGTTACTCTTCTCAACACATATCCCCTTCCTTCATTCGAAGGCATCAATCCTTCGCACAGGAGAAAGGCTAATGCCCGTATGTGATCGGCGATTATTTTTATGGAGATGTCGCTCTTTGGATGTTGACCATATCCGACGCCGGAAAACGTTTCGATTGCAGAGATTATGGGGGCAAAGATGTCGGAATCAAAATTCGTTCTCTTATGCTGTAAAACTGCCGTTATTCTTTCAAGTCCCATCCCTGTATCGATGCTCGGCTTTGGAAGCGGTGTGAGCGTGCCGGATTCATCCCTGTTAAATTGCATGAAAACAAGATTCCAGAGCTCCAGATATCTGTCACAGTCGCATCCGGCCATGCAGTCCGGTTTTTTGCATCCGAAATCCTCTCCCTGGTCTATGATGATCTCGGAGCACGGTCCGCATGGACCGGTATCTCCCATTTGCCAGAAGTTGTCCTTTGCACCGAG
>JALHSV010000308.1 GCA_022865525.1 Thermodesulfovibrionales bacterium | reverse complement strand
GTTGAACGAGATATTCGCCAGCGGGAACATTGGGAAAAGTGAAGCTGCCTGTTGGTGCAGGTTTGACTCGGTTTTCTTCATCCATGGTGCTTAGGTTTTTCGAGCTAACTTCAAATTTGCTCCAGTCAAAATTCTCCCCTTGAGATACCTCTTTAATGGAACCGCTGATAACATAGTCCTTCTTATTCTCTATAGATGGCGCGGCACCTTCGGCAGATTCTTTGCCGGAATCCTCCGAGCCACGAACAGGAAGTAACAGCCAAAGTAATAATAGAATAATAGGGCTATTTACTTTATTCAGGTAAGCACAAGATGTAGTATCTTTTGTCATGGAAGATTATCCACGAACGCTCGCAGAGTTTGAATCGCGTTTTTCGACAGAAGATGCTTGTTTGAATTATTTGTACGGTTTGCGTTGGCCAAATGGATTTATATGTCCACGATGTGGGCATGTCGGAGGCTGGCGTGTGGGTTGTGCGCTCATAGAATGTATGGAGTGTTCTTATCAAGCATCAGTAAAAGCTGGCACGATCTTCCACCGAAGTCATGTGCCTTTAACTGTCTGGTTTCGCGCGATTTGGTGGATTACGAGTCAGAAGACAGGTACCAGTGCACTTGGGCTCCAAAAGATTCTGGGATTTGGCAGCTATAAAACCGCATGGGCATTACTACATAAGCTCCGGCGAGCCATGGTAAGACCTGGAAGAGAGTGCCTGCGTGGCACATTGGAAATAGATGAGTCTTATGTAGGTGGAGAAAAGCCAGGTAAACGTGGCCGTGGTGCCACTGGAAAAGTATTGGTAATGATCGCAACTGAGATTAAAGACGAGAAAATAGGACGTATACGGCTTCATCGCGTTGAAAACGCCTCTGCTGCAACTCTCGAAGCGGCTGTAAAAGAAGTAGCGCAAAGTGGAAGCGTTATTCGTACTGATGGCTGGAGAGGTTATAGCCAAATAAGCCGTCTTCAGTATACCCATACAGTTATCCGTAAGGATGCGAAAATCGGTGAGAATCTTCTGCCCTACTGCAATAGAGTTGCCTCATTGTTGAAACGTTGGCTTCTTGGAACACACCAAGGGGCAGTAAGCCATGCGCATTTGGATTACTACATGGATGAATTCACTTTCAGGTTCAACCGTCGAACATCAAGATACCGCGGAAAACTCTTTTATCGACTTCTTCAAAATGCGGTTCAGGTAGAGCCTGTTCCCTTTAGCCAATTACGCAAGAGAATAAGAGATAGAAAACCACGAAATACAACATATAGAGAGAACCTGACTTAAGTAAATAGCCCTAATCCGGTAATATAGCTTGCGATAAGTGTTTCATCCTGTATTCTGAGAATACCACCTAAACGACCTATGGTTTTGTCTTTGAATAAAAAGACAAGGTATCGCTCTTTTGGCTTCATAAAATGGTTAATTCTATGGACATTCCATGGTCGGCATATAAGAAATGAGCGGATTAATGAAGATATGGCTGAAGTAGAAGAGTCTTCCATATCTGAAGCATATATAGTAAATAGGGCTATTTACTTAAGTCAG
>JALHSV010000307.1 GCA_022865525.1 Thermodesulfovibrionales bacterium | reverse complement strand
GTCGGCGATGTTGACTTCGACGGAGTTAAGGAAAAGGCAAAAGCGATAACCCCTGTGCCGGGGGGAGTCGGTCCGATGACGATAGTCATGCTGATGAAAAACACCGTCCAGTCAGCGAAGATGCACGCGGGGATAAGGTAGAGTCGTAAGAAGAAATATATGCTATAATTAAATATAGATATACATTTAAATAATATAGATATTAAAATTATAATGAAAGAATTATGCGTATCACCGTCAGTTCTTCAATTCCAGCCTGAGCTCTCGCAACCCTTGATACAAGAAGTAACAGACAGATCAGGTCAGAACGTTCTTGCCTGTTACCAGTGCCGGCGATGTGCAGCAGGTTGTCCCGTAGGGAACGAGACGGGAGTCACTCCCGACCGTTTGATCAGGATGATCATATTCGGTGAAAGGGAAGAAGTCCTGAACAACCTTCTTGTCTGGAAGTGTGTCGCCTGTTATACCTGCGGTACGCGTTGCCCTAACAACATACAGACTGCAAGAATCAATGAAACACTCAAGCAGATATCCAAGGAAGTCCATATCGAACCACTTTTGCCAAAGGTTGCCGCATTTCATGATGCATTTTTAAAATCGACCTCTCACTTCGGCCGTGTCAACGAGCTTGAGTTCATGGGTTTGTATGAAATGCGGAATGCGAAAAGAGCGTTAAAGCATGGCGGGGGATGGAAGGCCGTAGCTGCTCAAATGAGAGGTTATGCAAAACTGGGAATCTCAATGATAAAGAAGAAACGGATGCATTTCCGCTTGAGCAGAATTAAGAGACTCTCTGAAATTAAGCGGCTGTATAAGAAGGCCCCTGATGAGGCTGGAGGCTGAGATTTGCAAATAGCATATTATCCTGGATGTTCACTCCATGCTTCTTCAGAGCTTTATGATGTCCAGTGCAGGAAAGTACTCAAGCAACTGGGGCTAGAGTTGAAAGAGATTGAGGACTGGAACTGTTGTGGGGCAACATCAGCAGGGAAGACTGATGACTTTCTGGCTATCGCACTTCCCGCCCGTAATCTTGGTATCGCAGATGCGAGCGGTCTTTCAGAGATGCTTATCCCCTGTTCATCCTGTTACAACCGCACTTTGGTCTCACAAAAAATACTGTCTGAAGATTCTGAACTTAAGAATAGAATAAACTCAGAACTCTCTAAAAAGGTCGAGGGGAAGATAAGAATATCAAGTATCCTCGATATTCTTGTGTCCAAAGCAAATTCAGGCGAGATTGCGGAAAAGTTGATAAGAAGATTGGAAGGTCTCAAGCCCGCATGCTATTATGGGTGTCTTTTAACAAGATTTCCCTGTGATGTAAAAATCTCTGACAACATTGAAAATCCCCAGGGCATGGAGACTGTGTGCAAGGCTCTCGGAGCAGAGCCCCTTGACTGGAGCTACAAAACAGACTGTTGCGGAGCTTCAGCTGCAGTAAATGACACTGACACATCTTTGTTTCTTATGTCCCAAATAATAAAGGATGCTCTTGCAAGGGGTGCCAACTGCCTTGTTACTACCTGTCCGATGTGCCAGATGAACATGGATATGTATCAAAACGAGGTCTGTGAAAGGTATGGAATCCAGAGAAAATTGCCTGTTTTTTTTATTACAGAGCTTCTTGGGATTGCCATGGGCTTTACTCCCCAAGAGATGCAGATAGACAAGCATTTTATAGATGCTCTTGGACTCTTGTAAAGAACTGAAATTGTATGAATAGAAAGATTGCTTATACAAAGAAAGGCTCCGTCCTGATCGTCGGCGGCGGTATCGGAGGAATGCAGGCAGCGCTTGACCTTGCTGACGGTGGGTTTAAGGTGCATATGGTTCAGCGGGACTCATCCATCGGTGGGACCATGGTAATGCTTGATAAAACCTTCCCCACAGGCGACTGCTCTATGTGTATGATCTCTCCTAAGATGGTGGAGGTGGGCAGACATCTGAACATTGATATCCATTCATTGGCCGAGGTGGTATCGGTTGAGGGTGAGCCGGGGGATTTTAAGGTCAGGGTAAAGCGTGCTCCGCGTTATGTAGATCCTGATAAATGTACTGGTTGTGGAGACTGCGAAGTGAAATGCCCTAAAAGGGTTCCCAGCGAGTTCGAGCAGGGGCTGACAGTGCGTAAGGCTATTTATTCACTTTTTCCCCAAGCTTTGCCTAACACCAGGGCTATTGATAAAGGTAATTGCCTTTATTTTGCAAAAGGCCGTTGCCGCCTTTGCCAAAAGGCTTGCAAGGCTGGAGCTATCAACTTTGAAGATAAGGGCGAAGAGATCGATTTGCATGTGGGCGCGATTATTCTCTGTCCGGGGCTGGACCGGTATGACGCAATGGTGAGGGGAGAGTTCGGTCTTGGCAGATGGAAAAATGTTGTTACGGCAATCCAGTTCGAACGGATTCTCTCTGCGTCGGGTCCCTATAAGGGCGAAGTGAAAAGGCCCTTTGACGGGAACCATCCAAAAAAAATTGCCTGGATTCAGTGTGTGGGTTCCAGGGACTCTCATAATGCAAATCCATGGTGTTCCTCGGTCTGCTGCATGTATGCAACAAAGCAGGCGATTATCTCAAGAGAGCACGATTCAGAAATAGAGCCTACAATCTTCTTTATGGAAATGCGTGCCTTTGG
>JALHSV010000306.1 GCA_022865525.1 Thermodesulfovibrionales bacterium | reverse complement strand
TGACGGGGTGGAGCTCCATGCTGCCCATGGTTACCTTCTTTCCGAATTCATTTCACCCGTACTAAACAGGCGCAAAGACATGTGGGGCGGATCAACGCAGAACCGGTTGAGGATTGTTACCGAGATCCTCTCCGCGGCACGAAGAGAAGTCGGTAAATTTCCCATCCTCATAAAGATCAGCGCTCATGACGAGTTTAAACAGGGACTGCCTGAGGCCGAGGCTGTTACAATTGCGCAGATGCTGCAGGCCGCCTCCTGCGACGCCATTGAAGTGTCCTGCGGTTACGGAGACTTCATGCATACCGTACGGATGACCAAATTGCCCGTAGATGCCGTCCTCGGACTCATGCCGCACTACCGGGACATGCCCTCTTATCGGAAATACCTTTTTAGACTTATTAGTCCCTTCCTTGCAAAAGTCCACAAGCCGATCTCCAATTACAACGTAGGGACTGCGGAATTGATCAAGCGAAGTGTAGACATGCCTGTTATCGTCGTGGGCGGCATCAGGAGCCTTCAGGACATCACAACGATCATCTCAGAGAAAGGCATCGATTTCGTGTCCCTATCCCGGCCCTTCATCATAGAACCCGATATAGTGAAGCGGTTTCAGCGGGGTCAGGAACGCTCCCGGTGCATCGACTGCGGATATTGCCTTATCGGCGTTGTCGCCAATCCGTTGCGGTGCTATTACGGAAGAGTCCCGGCTGGGATGAGACGGAAGTGAATAATACTTCTTTGAAACATTCGGAGACTGGTACTCCCAGGTAAAATTATGAAGCCTGAAGAACAGATCATGACTTTTGATCGTGCTATGAACCTGTCAAGGCATGAGGCAACAGAGTTGTTCAGGAGGCATATCAACCATCCGCTTGCAAGTCTTCTCAAACTTGGAAATGTCGACATGAGATTCACCAAAGCGGAAGGGATCTATTTGTATGACGAAGAGGGTCAGCGATATATGGATCTCACGGCTGGATACGGTGCCCTCAACCTCGGTCATAATCCGAAAGAGGTTATCAAAGCCGTAAACGAAGCACAAAAACTTCCGGCGGTATTGCTGGTTGGTCACAATCCGCTGATGGGTGCTCTAGGAAAGACGCTGGCTTCAATCCTTCCCGGTGATCTTTCAGTAGCAATATTCGGTAGCGGTGGAGCTGAGGCTATCGAAAACGCGATGAAAACGGCCCGTGCAAGCACAGGCCGGGAAAAATTTGTATCGTGCGTGGGGGGATACCACGGCCTTTCCTTCGGCGCACTTTCAGTGTGCGGATCCGAAAGGTTTCGAATGACTGTTGCCCCGTTACTTGAGCATTGCGAATTGATCCCTTTCGGTGAACTGAAGGCGCTCGAACAAACGCTGCAAGGTAAGGAAGTTGCTGCCTTCATCGTGGAACCTGTGCAGGGAGAGGGAGGAGCTGTCGTGCCACCGAAGGGATATTTGAAAGGTGCGGCAGACTTGTGCAGAAAATTCGGGACATTACTAATTTTCGATGAAATTCAGACCGGGTTTGGAAGAACTGGCAAGATGTTCGCCATGGAGCACGACGACGTGATACCAGATATCGTCACTCTTTCGAAGTCCCTCGGCTCAGGAGTGGTACCTATCAGCGTCTCAGTCACAAGTGAAGAAATTTGGATGAAAGCCTTTGGATCACGTGACAGGTTCGATCTCATTATATCCACATTTGCGGGAAACCCGGCAGCGTGTGCTGCTGCCCTCAAGACAATTGAGATCATGCAGAGAGACGACATACCTGACCACGCCCGGGCTTTAGGAGATTACGCGAGGAATAAACTGCAGAACCTCAAAACGAAACACAAGCTGGTCAAAAAAATCCGAGGTAACGGGTTATTGCTTGGAATCGAACTTGAGACCGCGGGCCTGTTCAGCGGGACGATGGAGCATAATTTGTCGATTATGGTCATGGGCGAATTGTTGCACAAGCACAACATTCTCACATCTTACTATGACTTTGATCCGAAAGTGATCAGGTTTGAGCCACCCCTCATAGTGACCACTGAGCAGATTGACGAAGCTGTCGATGCCCTGGACAAGGTGCTCTCAAGGGGGAAGCAGGCTATCGCGTTGTCTTTCGGAAAGACGGCGATCGGGAGCATGCTACGCCACTGAATCATTTGGCGCAAAAAAGTGAGACGGAATTTTTCAGATTTCTAATCAGTATATGAGGTAAACGAGCGCGACGAGCAAATTTCTGGTTCCGTTTTCTCGATCACCTTGAATGCCGTTTATTAGATGAAGAAGGTTTGAATTGTCGGGCCATTCCGTTCTTAATACCTTGCTGGGCAGCCTTCGAAAATATTATGTTTCGTCCGGAACGAAAGATGCACCATGCCCTGTTGGTAGCACAGAGACAAAAATTCTTCCTGTATTCCGCATTTGGCAACATCGTCCAAATAGTGTAGATTATTATACGTAATTAAAACGGGTACATGTCGCGTTGAAACACCAGAATTGAGGATAAATGATGAAAAAACCAAAACATTTTGCAGCAATTGCGCCATGGGTGTTATGGTTGACCATTTCCATCATTGTGACATGGCTTTTTGTTGAAAATATACAAACACCCAAAATAGACGAAGATTTTTCGCTCAGCTTTGGATATGGCGCGAAAGATGTTGATTTGCAGACTATCTATGCAAGACTTAAAATGCAATATACTATATGGAATGCAAGATTTGGCGAAGGTCTATCCATAATTTGGGATTTGGCAGATGAAAACATTTACAACACGGTTAATACTGCTGTTACTTTTCTCTTTTTTATTCTTATTTTTTTCTTAGGCACCAGACGATTACCAGGGACTTCTCCCATTAAAGATGCTGTTATGCTTGCTGGGATAGTAGTGATGTTTTTAGGAGGATTGAAGAACCCTGGAGAGATTTTCTTCTGGCGCACTGGATCAACAAACTATTTATGGTCTTTAACATGTTTATTATTATATATCTTGCCAGTATTTATGTTATTCCAAGGAAAAGATGTTTTTGCATCAGTTGGAGAGGCGACAAGAAGTCGGGCTTTTCGGTTTGTCACTGTGTTGGGGTACGTGTTATGTGGCATCATAGTAGGACATGCCAATGAAAATACGTCTCCTATAGCTGTTGGTTTCCTGCTTTTTGTGGTCGTTTCGCTTGTTCGCTCCCGTCGTTGTACGTGGTGGGTATTCATGGCATTGCTTTCACTAACTTTAGGTACGCTGATGCTGATTTTTGCGCATAGTACAGCGCATCGCTTCGCTTTTTACTCGAATATATTTGGAGTGCAACCCTTGACTGCAGAGTCGTTTATTAAAAATGCTCCTCACACAGCTTTATTTTGGGTCTCCCATGCAAAGATTCCATTGTTTATTTTGATTTTTCTCATATTAATCTATGGGTGCAGGCTTTACTCGGGAAGAGTGTGGCGAGATATGGGGTTCTGCTTACTGTTTTCATTTGGCTCAGCCATTATGCTGGCTGTAGCACCTTATCTGCATCCAAGGAGTTTCCTTCTACCTTTTAGTCTGATCGTTATCGCGACGTTGCATATTTTTGATCAGTTTAATGATAGAATCGTATATGCTACAGGCATTCTTCTTTTGTTTTTTATTGCACTAATCACTCCGCGAGTGCTTACTATACATAATGAATTTATGCAAAGGCAACATGAGGCTAATTTCAGGTACGAAGCTGTTGTTTCGCAACTCGGAGGTGATGGTGATATCGTTATCCCGGCATTTAAGGTTAAAAGTAAATTTGCTTATGTTGGATTTCCGCACACAAAAAGACTGGATGAATATTTTAAACTTAATGGGAGAAAAATTGTCGAGTATTAGCTGAAAAGATAATTCGTTAAATCCGACAGCCCGCCACATTTCTTTCGGCAATCTTCAGCAATTGCAAGTTCCAATACCTGTTTGATATGTCGGTGCTCTTTGCCCTCTGCCTGCAAGCGTATTATTTCCGGTATTCCTCATAGTTTCATTTTTTTGAAACGCGTTTAGTGTGTAGGTGTTACAAATAATCGGACACCACGTTATTGATACGTTTTGCTATAGCCGCTGAAAAGCGAGCATTTCTCCTCGCATTCAACTCCCTGCCAATTTTGACAACCGTGTCATTCAAATCGAAAGAAACGCCCATTATCTATCCTTGCTATGTTTGCTTCAATTGGAACTGAACAGATATCGCAAATTGATTCTTTGCACGCTCCTGTGAAACTCGTCGGTGATCAGACACTCAACAATATAATCTTGAGTAGAGTTATTGTAATTCAATGATAATGACACGGCGAATAGTGATTCGTGGTAGGAATATCCGCATCGATAAAGGCGTGCCTATGAGCTATCTGAGGCTCGGTCTTCTTGGCAAGGCTGATGCAGCAGAATTCCATAGGATGGTTGACCGGGGTGTGGATTGAAACAAGATAATCGATGCGCTGCCTGATAGATGGCTAAGAACCGCCCTATACATTGAATCGGAAATTGATGATATCTCCGTCTTTCACTTCATATGTTTTGCCTTCCAGGCGTAATATCCCTTTTCCCCGGGCAGTGTGAATATCTCCTGCGGAGACAAAATCTTCAAATGAGATTACCTCTGCCCTGATGAACCCCCGTTCGATGTCAGAATGAACTTTACTGGCTGCCTTCTGTGCAGGGGTGCCTTTTTTGACCGTCCATGCCCTCACTTCATCCCCGGCATAGGTGAAAAATGATATGAGACCCAGGAGCTCATAGCATGAATGAATCAGCTTATGCGCTGCAGGTTCATTGAGCCCCATGTCATCAAGGAACATCTTTTTATCAGCAGGCGAGAGTTGGGCTATCTCCATCTCGATTTTTCCGCATAACGGCAGGAAGGACAGTGAACGGTAGCGGTTAGAGAGTTCTTCGAGCAGATTTATTTCCTTTTCGCTCCCGAAATCCTTCTCGCCAAAATTCAAAACGACAATCTCAGGAATGATTGACAGGAATTGCAGCGGTCTCATGGCGTGCAAATCTTCTTCGGTAAATTCCACATTCCTCAGGGGGATTTCCTTCATGAGCATATCCCTGCATTTCAACAGAAGTCTTTTCTCTGATTCGTCGGGTTTTTTGCCCCGCTTTAACCCGTCTCCCATTCGTTCAAGACGCTTTTCGACAAATTCAAGGTCTCCAAAGATCAATTCAAGCTCGATGGTTTCAATATCACGGGGGGCGTTTATGCTTCCCAACGGATGAATGACTGAATCATCACTAAAGAGCCTGACAACGTGCATAATAGCATCAGCGTCCTTGATGAGATCAAAAACCTGTCTGTTCTGTTTTACGTCACCTTTTGTAAGTCCAATAAAGTCGATATATTCGATTGTTGCATGGGTAGTTTTTTTCGGCTTGAATAGAGCGGAAATGCTGTCAAGTCTTGAATCAGGGACTTTGACGATACCTACATGTGGTTCTCCCGAAGTTGCCTGATATATCGTGGTTTCAATATGCTGACCTGTCAGTGCATTGAAAACCGTTGTCTTGCCTGTATTTGATAAACCGATAATCGCAACTTTCACTTTATCGCTCCTCTACGGCACTATGACTATTGCATTTTATAAATGGAATGGCAGGCAGACATGCGACAAAACCTCTCATAAGCAGAATTTGTGGTATCAAGATGATAAATTGTAGTGAATAAAAATATGCAGCTTGTCATATTGGTCAACTGCTTTCAAAGGTGCTGCATGAGAGCTTTTTTCGCACGTCTGCCTGCCTTAAGTTGCATTTTTTGCGTTAAGCTTTTCATTAATAATAAGTGTTATATTAGATATATTCAATATTACTCTTACAGGACAGGAGATATGATGAATTCAGAAAAATGTGCTTCACGCACGATTATCCTCTGTAAATATGCATTGCTTACAGCACTGATCAGTCTTTTTATCATCGGTGCAAGCTGGTCAGATACCTATGCAGGCGATTCAAAGATTTCCCCTCATGCCTCTGATACTCTGTCCAGGATCGGACAGGCTACTGCGGAAATTGCCGAAGCAGTGAGGCCTGCTGTCGTGAACATCTCAACGATGAGAACAGTCAAGATGCAGGGGGGGATGAATCCCTACTTCGATGATCCATTTTTCAGAAGGTTCTTTGGCGACCAGTTCAGGGCTCCAAGAGAACGGAAGACCGCAAGCCTCGGTTCCGGGGTTATCGTCGATTCAAAGGGGTATATCCTGACGGCGAACCATGTTGTTCAGGGTGCTGATGAAATAAAGGTTACCCTTTCGGATAAACGGGAGTTCAAAGGGAAAATCATCGGCATTGACGCCATGACGGATATCGGGATCATTAAAATTGAAGCCGATAACCTTCGCACGATAAAATGGGGAGATTCTGACCGGCTTCGGGTAGGGGAGACTGTGCTTGCAATCGGAAGCCCTTACGGTTTGAACCAGACGGTAACAATGGGCATTGTCAGTGCTGTCGGGAGGGCAAATGTGGGCATAGCCGATTATGAGGATTTCATCCAGACGGATGCAGCAATAAATCCCGGGAATTCGGGTGGAGCACTGGTGAATGTTCGGGGAGAACTTGTCGGTATCAATACCGCAATCTTCAGTACGAGCGGAGGCTATCAGGGCATAGGGTTTGCTATTCCTACAAATATGGCTAAGTCTGTCATGAACAGTCTGATTAACAAAGGCAAGGTTATACGAGGGTGGATGGGAGTGACGATACAGAACTTGACCCCGGAACTCGCAAAGCAATTCGAATTGAAAGAGGACAGGGGGGTGCTTGTTGGAGATGTTGTTGAAGGAAGCCCGGCTGAGAAGGCCGGACTCAAACGGGGTGATATCATTATCGAGTTTGCAGGCAAGCGGATCGAAGAACCGAATCAGATCAGGAATATGGTTGCCAATACCGAACCGGGACAGACTGTCGAGATGAAGATTATCAGACAGAATACGAAAGAGATTATGAAGGTCACTATCGGTGACGTTCCTGTGGATATGCAGAAACCTTCAAAAGGCGAATATGATAACCTGCTGAACGGGGTATCTGTCCAGGATCTTACGACGGAAGTGTTCAGCAAACTGAACCTCCCGAAGAAGATAAAAGGTGTTGTCGTAACCGATGTCGAGGAAGAGAGTCCTGCTGCCATGCTCCTCATGAGGGGAGATATCGTTCAGGAGATAAACAGGCAAAGGATTACCAGCGTCAGTGACTATGAGAATGTGGTTTCCACGATAAAACC
>JALHSV010000037.1 GCA_022865525.1 Thermodesulfovibrionales bacterium | reverse complement strand
GCCTGACCTTGTTCACTTCACGAATAATTTCCTCACCTGCTATCAGGAAACCCACTCTCAGGCCTGCCAGTCCTATCTTGCTTAACGTTCTCATAATAACGATGTGCTCATAGTCCCTGAGCATCGGTATTAAACCTCTGTTACTTGCAAAAGGCTGGTATGCCTCGTCAACCACAACGATCGACGTGTTTGCTGCTGCTTCGATGATATGCAGCATCCTGTCTGCGGAGAAACAGTTCCCGGTCGGGTTATTCGGTGAACTCAGGAAGATCAGTTTCGGTTTATTTTTCCGCATCTTTAGGAGTATTCTGTTCAGGTCGAGATCAAATACATGATCAAGAGGAACAGCGATTCTTTTTTCCCCGAGAGCGTGTGCAATAATCCCGTACATCGAAAAGGTGGGAACCGGATAAAGGACCGGGCCGCCAAAAACTGTTATGAGATAGTAAATCAGCTCATCAGATCCATTCCCCTGGAGGATGTTTTCAGGTCTGATTTTCAGGTCCTTTGCAATCGCCTTCTTCAGAGACTTTGCTTCGGGATCCGGATACCTGTTTGTCTGGATGGACTGTATAATCTCTTGGGTGATTGTGAAGCCGAACGGGCTTTCATTCGCATCGAGCTTGACCTTGCAGGGAATGTCTTTGGCCTGATAGGCTGACAAAGAACCGATATTCTTTCGTATAAATTTATTGATGTCCATGCATGGGAATTATACCACAACTTTTTATGAATACATTACTCCTTCTGCCTTCCGGGAATCTGTAACCAATTTGTAATCTTTAATGTGTTATATTTATCACCATGAGTCAGGGCGAAGACCTTTTCGGCATCAGTTGCAATAAAGGAGAAATCATCTTCAGCCAGGGTAATCAGGGCGACACCATGTATATCATCCAATCCGGGACTGTTGAGATCAGCCAGGATAAGAATGGTAAAAAGGTTGTGCTTGCTCTTTTGGAGAAAGGCGATTTCTTCGGGGAGATGGCCCTGATTGACAAACACCTCCGTTCTGCCACTGCAACTGCTATCAGCCACAGCCGCCTTCTTGCCTTCACCCGCACCTCAATAATGGAGAGAATACGCCAGGATCCCGGTGTGGTCGTTCATCTTCTCACAACGCTCTGCCGGCGGATTACGCAGACAAACCACCTCCTCCATACCATGGTGCAGAGTGATGAGGCCTTGCGGTCATCTGTTGAATCAAAAGGACAAATTCTTCCGGAATCTCCCAAACGCACTGTTGACCTCAGCATACGACCTGAAGATTGCATCCTTGTTGAAAACGGAAAGCCTGTTTTTCACCAGGGCGATTTAGGTGATTCCATGTTCATCATTAGAGAGGGAGGCGTGGAGATCGGCCAGGGATCGGAAGATGACAGGAATGTGCTGGCGTATTTAGGTCCCGGTGATTTCTTTGGGGAGACAGCAATGATCACCGGTCAGCCCCGCACTGCTCATGCCTTCGCTGCAGGAAAAACCTCCCTGTTTCCGATTACGAAGAATGATTTTTTGGAACAGAGCAAGACAAGGCCGGAACTCGCACTGTATATCCTGCAGGGATTAATTATCCGCCTCAGGGGATTGTTATCAGTCATGAATGATCCCACGAAAGCCATTCCGGCAATGCTTCAAGCCTTCCCTCCTCCTCTGAAAAAGAAAAGTCTGATCAGCACTGCGCTTGTCTCTCTTTCCACCTGCGGAGGCTGT
>JALHSV010000305.1 GCA_022865525.1 Thermodesulfovibrionales bacterium | reverse complement strand
GGGGGTATCGTCCATGCCGTTGAAATCAAAGCTAGCGAGACGGTCGACAAAAGGGACATCAGTCACTTGCGGGAGTTTGTCAACCACGCGCCGCAGAGAACAAAGGGTTTCCTGTTTTATCTCGGAGAAGAGTATCTTGAAATGAATGGGATTCAGGTTATCCCCATCGCCGGTCTTTTTCGGGGCGTTTGATCGACCTGGCTCTGGAATTGTTCAAAATCACAAACCCCAAATTATAAATAAATTTCAAATTGAAATTCCAACATCCCAAACAAAGAAATAGATAGCGGTTTCTGTATTCTTGTCAAAAGTAATAATGAAAGAACTGGTACCAATGTTTTCCTATCCTTTTGTTCCAGATTCATCAATGACAAAATAGACAATACTCATGATTTCTCCTTGCATTTAGCGAATTAACATTCAGCAGAGAGTAAAACGAGTCCATTGTCATGCTGAGTTAGACACCACTTTCGGGATCGATATCATACAGGCGCCTACTCCATCCGCATTCAAGGCATCGTACTGCGGGTATGAATGTTGGAGATTCCATAATCTGACCATCGGCCCATTCTTGATTGACCTCAAAATCTTCCCAGGCTTCGATAGAATCGGATCCACACTTAGGACAGGCCTTGAGTCTTGCGGTGTCTGCCTTTTGAGGGCATCGTATAACTTCGTGGTACTTTCTTACTACTGCGCGAATCAAATCAGCCGATGGATTACGACCCGTAACGGCGCGGATAAGATCGCGTCGATCTTCTTCTCGACCATCTTGATACCTGATTGCTTTAATATCGGCAAGAAGCTCAGGTAGTGGCGTTCGGTCAAGAAGAATCGGTATTAGGCGCGGTGTTCCGATCTGTATCGAGCGGGCTAGTGTAGAGCTAAGCTCGCGACGGACCCAATGCGACTTAGCAGCATTGCGAGACCAAATGATAAGAAAGTGTGTGCAACTAGCAAGTCCAGCATTAATCTGGGCGATGATCGAATCGCCGGCAGTAATTTCCCATTCGTCATACCAAATGCTCAAGTTCTCTGCAACGAGAGAGAGGGCGAGGTTTCTGGCGGTATCACGATCTCGCTTGTTGTGACTTATGAAGATCATATGTGATTCTCCTTAACGATTTTCCTTAAAAAAATCGACTAATCATTTAATAATTATATACTTCGAAAAGAAATTAAAAAATGAATTGCAATAATTGGTGGCGGTGACCGGTTGTGAAAAGGCTTATGATCGGAAAATGTGTCTGGATTGTGGCGATATCACAAATATTATTTGAATAAATTATTATCATCAAAAATAGATTTAATATTAATTCAATTGGATATGTGAGATAAAAAATCTTGGAGAGCCGGAGGCTTCTTTCTGGTTTCCATGATCATATTAGATTGAGCAGAAAGATATAGCTATGGATCGGCTCTTTCTTATCGACTTTGATGCGGTATATGAATGACAAGATAATTATGGACAACTTGTCCGATATGGAAAACTACATTATTTTAAAACAAAAAAGACAGTCAAATAATCTCGGTACTACCCTAGAAAATCGAATAACCTATTTTTATTGTAGATCCAAAATATTAATCAAAACAGAGATGGGATAGTTAATTACAATATTTTTTTATTAATTCGTATGCTTCAGCATTTCCAAGTTCACCAGCTTTACTTAAATCAAGACATCCACCCTTCTTGTCCCCAACTTCAATCTTTGTAAATCCTCGCAGATAATATGCATCCGAATTATTTGGATCTAACTCTATCACTTTTGTTAAATCATCTATAGTTCCAATATAGTCTTTTAGGTAAGCTTTAGCAAACCCTCTTCTCAAATATATTAAATATGTTTCTGCATCTTTTGGATATAATTCTATTGTCTTTGTGTAATCCTTAATGGCTCCGTGATAATCTTTGAGTTCATCCATTGCGCGACCTCTATAATAATATGCAGCTGCATATTTAGGATCTAATTCAATCGCTTTTGTATAATCCAGTATCGCTCCTCTATAATCTTCGAGTTTAGCCTTTGTTCTCCCTCTTTTATCAAAAGCGTCCACATTTTTTGGATCTAACTCTAAAGCCTTTGAATAATCCATCATAGCTCCCATTAAGTCTTTATTGATATCCTTCGCTAACCCTCTATTTATATATGTATTAACAACCTTTGGGTCTAACTCAATGGCTTTACTATAATCTAAAATCGCTCCATCGTAGTCTTCATTCGAACTCTTTGCATTTCCTCGATAAAAATAAGTAACTGCATTTGTCGGATTTAAATCGATAACTTTTGTAAAATCTTGGATAGCTCCATTGTAATCTTGATTTTCAATCTTTTTACTACCTTCAGCTAAGTATATTTCAGTATCATTGAGTTCTTTTTTTGAGATCGTTGATTTACTTGCAGGAGAAAAAAGAATAAAAAAAACAGATATTATGATTGTTATGATTAAAATTATAGAAATTATAGTTAATGGAAGATAATTGAATTCCTTAGCTTTATAAGGAGTTGATACTTTTAACGCGGTTTCAGTTTCAGCATATCCTATATCATTATTTTCTTTGGAGTCGCTATTATATTTCATATCATCTGAACTATCATTTTCACTATTCGTGGAAGCGGCGGTCTTGGAATCCAGATCAGTTTCTATTCTAGAAGGGATAATTTCTTTACTTGAATTTAATTCAGTTGGATGCGTGACCAAAGAACTCCCAGAAATATTGCCAGCTGTATCATTCTTTATGGCATAAAAAAATGCATCATAGGGGATACTCTCCCACTGAAACAGATTTTTATAATCAAAACCATTTCTATATTGTTCATTCATCCATTTTAATGCAATTTGCAAAGTATTAAGATTTAAATCATCAAGATATTGCATGGCACCTTGAATCAATACTGGAAGAGAATAAGCAAAATGTTTTAAATCCATTGGAATTTCTGTTGTCAGATGCCTATAGGTTACAGAATATGCATAGAATGTTGCGATGTAACAGTAAGATTTACTCTTTGGATATGAAATTTTAATTTTACTATTTATATTTGCGATTTGTAATAAATCAGGACTAGTTTTCAGATTTGCATTCGAAACATTCTCAGTAAAAAATAGTAAATTGTTATATAATAAATCCGATTCAAATTGATTGGGATCCAGATCAGCTAATAATTTTGCATAATAATGTAAAACCAACCGCACATATTCAATGTGTTTTAAATCTGGGTGTAATTTTTCAAATTCAACTTGCGCATTATTTTCCTCATCAAAAGTAATGCTTGCCTTTAATATCGGAGTCGTTTTTGGTTCAGAACTAAATTGATTTTTCGTGGATTCGTCTTTTTTTCTATAGCCAAAAATTAAAGACAAAACGACCCCCCAGAATATTCCACCGAAAATCGCATTCGGGAAAGCATTAGCCCCTGCTTTTTCATAAGTCGCAAGCAAAACCAATAAAAATGGAATGAAAAAGAAAAAACCAATTCTTAAGAAATTCAATTCCTTTTTCTTCATTTTGTTTTCCTTAATGCTTAAATTTAAAATCGTAAAATAGTTTTCCTGTTAATTGAAATGGGGTTCTGTTTATTTTATTCATTTATCAAACTCAAGTTTCCAAAGTCCATTTCTTTTAAATCGGGAAATGCAAAAACCTTTACGATGTAATTCTTAATCCAGGGGTTGAAAAGCCGGAAAACAGATTTGCTTGACTTGTTAGGGTCCCAATATTTGTCAGCATCCCAATTCTTTCTTTTATACTTTACAACCACTCCGGATCCCGAAGTGAAAAAGGAATCTAAAAACTCATCATAAAAATAATAGTTTCCTCTATCCAAATGATATAATTGATTCCCTTTTGTTAAATAGTCCGGAATTTCTTCTATGAATGTTACACCATCGTTTTGAACTTTGTAAAAGACACTTTTATCTTCATTGAGAAGAAAATAGAAAAAATAAATATCCGAATTATCTTCGGAACGAAGGAAATGAAATATTTTTAATCCTTCAGAGTGTTGCTTATCGGGCCAATATACTTTAAATAAAATCTTTTCGGAATATCTAATTTTATCAAACTTAACCAAAGCAGATAGGTTACTCAGTTTCTTTGTTAATGCTTCTTGATAAATTGCGTCTTGATTTATTTCGGGAATATCACTACCAAGATGCAAAAAATTGGGTAGCCAAGGAAAGCTGTGACCTTGACTATCTATTTGAAAAACAGTGAAATAAAACTTTTCTTTATCATAAAACTTGATTAACAATTCATCGCGGCTGATGGGCTGGAATTGTTTTGCTTCCGGTGCAAAGTGCCTGGGGCTAAGTTGATGTGGTTTCGGTTCAGAGAGCAACGGATATTGCTTTTTGATGGCCGCGATCGTATTTTTGATCCGCATATCAGTTTTATGCACCGCCTCATTTTTCAGGTCCACGGACTGGATCTGGCCGTCCTTGAAAGTGAGGATTTCAGAGAGGATTGTATTCCGGTTTGCGTCTGTAGAGTACAAAAAAATCGGTTCTGTTTCGAGAAAATCCGCCCTGATTACGGCATATTTTTCAGTGTCGAGATTTATTGTGACCAACCTGCTGAAATACTTACTTTGTTTGCTGTCGGTTTTCCACCAGCCGGCTTCGCCCAGATAAATTTTATCAGCGCATTTTATTATGAACAAATTATCGTCATCGTCATACATGTTGTAGACGGTATGGAGATGATAATTTCCCGGTTCCAGCCGATACAGGGCCCGCTCATTCCAGAGAAAAAACTTCTTTCCATCGGAGAATTGCTGAACAAAAAGACGGCATCGCTGGTTATAAAGTTCCAGGTCGAGGCGGTGTCGGCCGTCCCTGTCGTGAATAAAAATGTCATAGCCGTTGCTCTGCAGCAAACGGTTGCCGGCCAATTCATATCTGAACACGGGCTTCCGCCTTGCGGATGGATGGTATTCCTGCACGAAAAAACCGAAAAAGAAAAGCAGGATAAACAGGGGAGTGAATTTGATGAATTTGCCTAGTGTCAAATTGCCATGATTTTTGAGGTCGGTTCGTTTGAAACTGAAAACGAACAACGCGAAAAGCAGCAGCGAAAAAATGGCATAGGCGGCCAAAAGACCATATGGCTGATCACGGACGATTTTCCAGAAAATGCTTTCTTGCTTGAAGTAGCGATGCTGGTCCTTGATGGCGAACTGCCAATAGACCGCTAGGTAAAAAAGCAGGAAAAAAACCGCCGAACTCCACACAAAATGGAAAATGCTCTGAAAGATCGAAGCGGCCCCTTTCCTGCGGTTCAGCGACAGGGAGATCGCGATAAAAAAAACAGAAATATAAAAACAGACAAAAGAGGGAAACTTGAAAAGTGGGCTAAAACCGGCGATCTGCAACAAAATGACGGCATAGAGGCTGAGCGCGGCAAGCAGGAAAATCAAGCGGGGTAGACTCTTATAAATGATAATTTGCCAGTGTTTTAGCGGCAGGCTGAGCAGATATTCAAACGCCCCCTCGCTCTTTTCCCTTGTGAAAAGCAAAGCCCCAAGGATGAAAGCCATAAGTAGCATGACCGGGTGGATAAACAATTCGACGATTTCCAGCAGGGAAAGCCGTGGCTCAAATGTGAGTTTGATGACCAGGTACACCAGAGCGGTTAATGTAATAGAAAATCCGCAGTAATATAAAAAAACTTTACCGGCTTCCTTGAATTCTTTTTTAAGCATACTCGCCTCCGATGAACGCCGTGACAATATCATTCAGGTTCAGGTCGAAAACTTCGCAGTTGTTTTTTGCCATGTTTTTTTCAAAAGGATAAACAAAGTATTCATGGCAATCAGCGAACTGCCGTTCATGGAACGTGGGCAGGCCCGGGATTTCCGCCTTGGAAACGATTTTCTTCACCTTGTCCTTCAAACTGTCCATGGGCTGGTCCAGGGCGATGGCGTTATTCCTGAGAATGATCACTCTCTGGGGGATGTACTCGATGTCGTGGTAGTTCAGGTTGATCATGACCAGGGTTGTCCGGCCCAGAGTAAGCAGCTCAAGCACGTGCCTGATGCAGATTTCGCGGAGGTAGGGGTCGATGGCATGGAGGATCTCATCCAGCAAGAGCAGCCGCGGTTGGGTTGACAGGACCAGGCTCAGGAGAAAGATGAGCTTTTGCCCTACGGAAAGGTCTCTGATCTTTTTTCTCCTGTCCAATTTGGCTTCAGCCAGCATTGCCGCATCAAATTCTTTGATGTGATGCACCTGGCAATGAAAGTCGATGGCTTCCTGGAGTGACATGCTTTGGTAGAGGCTGATCTGGTCCGAAATGAAGCCGATCCCGGCTTTGGGCTCCTTGCCCAGGGCCTGCCCGTATTCGATCGTTCCTGAATCGGGGGACAAGACGCCGGCCATGAGCCGCAGCAATGTGGTTTTCCCGGCGCCATTGCTGCCTGTGATCAGGACGGCTTCGTTTTCCCGGATATCAAGGCTGAAGTTTTCAAATACCTTTTTTCTCCCGAACCGGTAATCTAGATTTTTGATCCTTATCATGTCATTTCCCCTTCAATCGTTTTTGCAATTCAGCTTTCAAATCGGAAACGGAATAACCCAAGCCGTTGATCTTTTCTATGAATTCCTCGACTTCCTTTTCAAAAATCCCCTGCTTTTCCTTTTTTATTTTTTCCCTGTTGACGTGAACGAAAAACCCGGAGCCGCGCCGAGAGTATAGGAAGCCTTCGATCTCCAACAAAGAATAAGCTTTTAATGCTGTCATGGGATTGATCTTGTGTTTGAGGGCCAGGTCGCGTATCGACGGTAGCTGTTGGCCTTCATTCAGTTTTTTCAAAAATATGGCGGTCTTGACAGCGTTCCGGACCTGCTCGAAAATAGGCACCGCCGATTTGACGTTCAGGTTCAATTCGAAGGATTGCGTTTCACTTTTATTCATCTGCATTACAGTTATAATGCAGTAATGCGATTTTGTCAATAAAAAAATAAATTTGCTTTATTACTGGTAACGCCTTGAGGTAGCTGAGATGATTGACAGGATCGGCTGGGCGGGATAAAATCAGGTTTTTCTAAGGGGCCGGGGTCTGCGGCGGCCGGACAGTTGGAAACGGAGTTGAGGAGTCGATATGGAAAATGTGTCCGAGCAACGAGTAGCCCTGCTGGTAACGACGCTGAGTTCGCTGCTGACGCCGATGATGGGTTCGGCGGTGAATATCGCCATGCCGGCCATCGCCCGGGATTTCTCCATGGACGCCGTCCTACTGAG
>JALHSV010000304.1 GCA_022865525.1 Thermodesulfovibrionales bacterium | reverse complement strand
GGCGGGAATCCAGATATTCTTCTTATTATAGGTTTTTCAACTTTTTTACGAATGAACCTATTTATTTCTCAATGAAACATATCCTGTCAAAACGCTTTGCTGAGTATGCGTCTATGCAATTGTACTTTTTGTTATAAATTTATTAAATTTTTAAATAAGTTTCATTAAGAATACTCCATAAAATATCTTGACAATCTCCTTGAATCCCATTTATATTGCTTTGTTTCTAAATATCATAAAGATATGAGATTATAATAAAGCCATGGTTGAATGAATGGAATTCCGCGAGCTTTCAAAACAATTCAGAGAAGTACCTATCAGAGAAATATCTATTGAGGGGGGGTGAAAGATACAAGCTGATCTGCATGGATATGAATTTCTAAAATAATCAAAAAAGGAGGGAGTGAAATGAGTTTTCCGAGACAGATCTACGAATTTCTGAAAGCAGCCAGTATAGCTCATGCGAAGTGGGACTATGAAGTTTCGATGAATATCATCAAGAGTCGCAAGAAACTTCTCATTCTTTTTCTGCTTCTCATGCCGATACTGGCTGTAACGCTTTTACAGGCAGCAGACATGATAGGGGGGAAAACCGCATACGCACCTGCACATTACTCGAACTTTATATTCATGGTTTCGATAGCGGTCGGCCTTGCAGCGGGACTGATCACCGGCTGTATCGGTGCAGGAGGAGGTTTTATCATTACCCCTGCATTGATGGCTGCTGGTGTCAAAGGCATCCTTGCCGTTGGAACTGATGTGTTTCATATCTTTGCGAAGGCGATTATGGGAACGACAGTGCACAAGAAACTTGGGAATGTATCTGTCAAACTCGCAATTGCATTTCTTGTCGGGTCATCCGGTGGTACCTTTATCGGAGGCTGGATCAACAAAACAATCTACAATAAAGACCCCTTATTAAGTGAGGCCTTCATTAGTTCGGTTTATGCAGTATTGTTAGGCTTCCTCGGTACATATGCCATGATAGATTTTATCAAGTCAACGAGGAAATCGGCAGCCGGCGGCGGAGGCGGACATGATGCTCACGGCGGCCCTGCGGGTATGACTTCATTGTCGATAAGCCTGCAGAAGATCAATATCCCTCCTATGATAACCTTTGACGAGGACTTCGGAGGAAGAAAAATCTCCTGGCTGTTTCTCGCAATCGGCGGATGTATTGTCGGAATGCTCGCCGCGATCATGGGAGTCGGCGGCGGTTTTGTCACCTTCCCGATGTTTGTGTATATCTTCGGCGTTTCAACAGCAACAACAGTCGGCACAGATATTCTTCAGATCATCTTCACAGCCGGCCTTGCATCGATCGTACAGTATGCGATTTACGGGTACGTTTTCTATACCCTCGCAATGGGCATGCTCATCGGTTCCTTGATCGGTATTCAGGTCGGTGCATTGACGACAAAGGTCGTGAAAGGAATTCACATCAGGGGATTCTATGCCATGTCAATCATAGCAGGGTTTGTTAACAGGGCATCAACCCTGCCGAAAAAGCTGACAGAACTTGAGTATATCAATGTGCCACAACCAATATATACTCT
>JALHSV010000303.1 GCA_022865525.1 Thermodesulfovibrionales bacterium | reverse complement strand
GGACCGCGGACCTATTTCGTCCTCCAGGGCCTGGGCGTGCGCCGCGGCCGCGAATTGAAAGAAAAATACCTGGCGCTGTGGAAAAAGGTCTTCGCCGGCCACGGCAGTAGCGGCATGGCGCGGGGGCGTCCCGAGCCTGCCAGCAAGAGCTTCAGCCGCGAAACCACTTTTCCCGAGGATATCCGCGACCAGGGACTGCTCTATTCGCACCTGGCCTACCTGCTGGACCGGCTGGCCGTGCACCTGCTCGGCGAAAAACTGTTCGCCGGCCGTGTCGAGGTCAAGGTCCGTTTCAGCGATTTTTCCACCTTTTCGCAACGGGCGGCCCTGCCTTTTCCCACCTATTCCTATTTCCATCTCTGGCAGAGCGCCCTGCCGCTGCTGCGCGCGCTACTGGCCAAAAAGGACCTGTCGCTGCGCCTGGTCGGTGTCAAGGTGGAGAACCTGCAGGCCGGCCGCGACATCCTGCCTTTCTTCTCCCTCCGGGACGAGCAGATGACCGCCGGCATCGGCAGCGTCAAGGCGCGCTTTGGCTTCTCGGCCCTGCGCAGCGCCCGTTCCTTGCTGCTGGAGAACCTGTATGCGGTGGAGAGGGAAGGGATGGTGCTGAAGACGGCGTCGTTGACGAAATAGATGTGGGAGGATGATGGAGGAAAAAAGCGGGCCGGTTTAAAACCGGCCCCTACATTAAGAATAGATTATGTAGGGGAGGGTTTGTAACCCTCCCGGGGCAGAATGGCGGGGAAAAGAAGCGGGCGGGCCTGAGACCCGCCCCTACGTTGGGAAAGGGCGATTGCGAGATATAGCGGGCGGGTTTGAATTCTTCGTGCCGTTATGTACGGGCGGGTTTTAAACCCGCCCCTACATGAAGATAAATGTCAGATATGCGTGCCAATGGATCATGGATCCAGCGCTTTCCGCGGGGCTCGGAACCGCTACCGGCGGAGCTATATCTTCAAAATAATACAAAATCAATTTTATTGCAGAAAAAATGCTAAAAGTATTGACAATTTAAATTCATGATGTTATGAAATGTATGTTATTACAAAAAAATAGCAAAAAGAGGTTTGCCATGCTGATTGAATTTAAGGTGTCAAATTATCGTTCCATCAAGGATGAGCAGGTTTTGTCTCTGGTTGCCAGCAATTATGATAATTCTTTGCTTGAAAATCTTACTTATCCAAAATTGGCCGGTCTTTCCAAAGTGAAATTATTAAAAGGAGCAGCCATCTACGGACCAAATGCTTCAGGAAAGAGCAATGTGTTGTCTGCGCTTAGTTTTATGTCATATTTCATCAAGGATTCTGCTACCCAAATCGCACCGAATGATCCTACTGGAGTGGAGCCATTTTGCCTCGATTCTGAATTAGTAACTAAACCAAGTCATTTTGAAATTATGATCGTGATTGAAAATATTCGTTATATCTATGGCTTTGAGTTAGATAAAAAGCGTGTATATAAGGAATACCTTGTGGCATTTCCGAAAGGTTCTGCGCAATATTGGTTTAAAAGAATTTATGATTCAAGTAAAGATGATTATAATTGGGAACATAGCGCCTCATTCTTTAAATTAGATACGGAACTGCGAAAAAAAACACGATCAAACAGTTTATTTTTATCCACAGGCGCTCAATTCAACAATGCGCAACTTATGGTTATTTATAATTGGTTTAAGGAGGGGTTACGTTTTGTCAATCTTGAGGCCGGATTTGGCATCAGCCCAAGTTTTACTGCCACTTTAATTGAAGAGAAAAAACCTGAATTTTCCGCCATACTTTCTTTGCTCAAATCAGCTGATTTTGGAATTATGGATGCTGATGTAAAGGAGAAAGAATTAGCCGCTGAAGAAATTAAAGCCAATTATCCGCCTTCAATAATTCGAGATATGGAGGCCAAAGGTAAATTAACCGGGCTCAAAACGCTTGAAATCAGCTTCAAACACAGTGGAACATCCGGATATAATGCTCATATTGATTTCGATGAGGAATCAGCTGGAACACAACGTTTTTTTTCTTTAGTTGGACCTTGGTTTGATATTTTAGAACACGGGTACACTGTGTTGATTG
The DNA here is from genome assembly GCA_022865525.1 of Thermodesulfovibrionales bacterium. Taxonomy (GTDB): domain Bacteria; phylum Nitrospirota; class Thermodesulfovibrionia; order Thermodesulfovibrionales; family SM23-35; genus JALHSV01. The sequence continues at coordinate 1,268 of JALHSV010000303.1, read as the reverse complement.
ATGAACTTGAAACCAGCTTACACCCTCTTCTTATCATGGAGTTGTTAAAACTGCTTTTCAATTCAAAGTTGAACACAAAAGGGGCGCAGGTAATATTTGCAACTCATAATCCGATTCTTTTAGATACTGATATCATCCGGCGGGATCAGGTTTGGTTTACTGAGAAGGACGATGTCGGCGCAACTCATTTATATCCTTTGACTGATTACAAACCCCGTAAAACCGAATCTTTAATGCGCGGTTATTTAGCCGGACGCTATGGTGCTATTCCTTTCATTCCTGAAGGATTGAAAATCAAATGAACGCAAAGCGATTGAATTCAAGGAATTCATTCTCGAGAAAGCCACGCGAGCCAGAGTTGACCGGAAGAAGTATTTTGATTGTTACTGAAGGGGAAGAAACTGAGCCAAATTATTTTAAGGGGCTGCGTAACCGCCTCAGGCTCAGTTCAGTTGAAGTTGAAATTATGAAGGCTGATGGTACAGATGCACTAAGTGTTGTTGATTACGCAATTAATATGCGAGAAAAACGGAAGCGAGAGGCAAAGCACAGTTGCACGGTTCCTTTTGATTCTGTCTGGGCAGTTTTTGATACAGAACGAGCCAGTATAAACCCTAAACTAAAAGATGCTCTGCATAAGGCCGATATAAAAAAAATCAATGTGGCTCTTTCCAACCCATGTTTTGAATTCTGGCTTTTACTGCATGACGAATTCACCACTGCTCCATTTTTAAAATGTAAGAACGTTATCAGGTATATAAAAGAAAAGCACTTGCCGGACTATGAAAAAGGCAATATCCCCGTGGAAAATTATATCCGTAAAATTGCAACTGCCGTGTGCAATGCTGAACGGTGCCAGAAGCATCACAAAACCGCGGGCACGGATGATAATCCCTCTACTCGAGTACACCTGTTGGTTTGTGAAATGAATGAGGCGACCCGAGTACATTCTAGATTATTCTAGATTGAAAAATTAGTAATAACGGAATATGCGCGGGCGGGTTTAAAACCGCCCGCTCCTAAATACCCGAAAATCATCGTTTAATAGGATCCCCTCCCATGAACTACGTCCCCTTAAGAACCTACTCCGTCTTCTCCCAGGGCGCGGGCGCCGTGGACGCCGCCTCCCCTTGCCGATATCATGGAGAAGGCTGGGCTGCCCTACCTGCCGCTTTGCGACCCCATGTCGCTGATCGGCTGGGAGAGATTCAAGAAAGAGGCCGTTCGCCGCGGCCTGAAACCGCTGCTGGGCACCGAGATCAAACTGC
>JALHSV010000302.1 GCA_022865525.1 Thermodesulfovibrionales bacterium | reverse complement strand
TGCGCTGCTGTAAAGGTTACCGTAATGCGCACAATGCCTGCATTGAAAACGATTACCGTGCCCTTTTGAAGGTGTTGCGTCACCGGACATGCAATGTTCGACTGTGGATGTATGAGGATTGTGTAATTTACGATTCCTTTCTATGTCTTGTGACGTTGTTCAGACATAAGAAAAAATGTACAATGACACCCCAGGATGTGTTAAATTTAATAGAAATAGCAAGAAAATACAAATCTCAACAATGTTTATATGACCTTTTACGATTGAAGAAATAAAACACACACACGCGTTTTTTATGAAAAACAGGAAATTGATAAAATGGCGCATATTTTAGATAAAACGTCAACCCAATTCACGATAACGAGGCATGTGACCTTGTCAGACTATTATTACACAATCGACAGATGACGTCATTTGCAGAAACGACGTTTCTGAAAACCTGTTGGGATTTAAAGCTTCAGTATAATAGGAAAACACGGACCGAAATTGTCGTTTTCTGAAAAAAAGTTGGCGTTGTGGATGGGAAAGCTGGGTTATGTAAATTTTAATATTGTTAATTTTATTTTGCAGTCTTTTGTGAAACCTTGATTCGCTATGATCACTGACAATTCCAAACAATCTTAACACTTTTAGCAAGTTTGCTTTAGAAAATTCAGAATACATGTGACGAAATGTGTCTATTTCAACATCAGGCTCGTAAACGACATAACCCACATTTGGAAATTGAGCCAAAAAAGCAGCATTGTTGGTCATTTTAGGCATTTCGACGAGTTTGATGCTGGGGAAGCAGTAAATAAAGTTGCCAATCGGTATATCCTCCGTAGAATTGATAGCAAGCCGAAGAAGCTGCGGCATAGAGTCTAGCATTTCAAGACAGGCGGCATTAAATAACAAAAATTCCACATAAACAAGATGCTCGTGGTGTTTTGGCATAATAATCATTGAATTTAAGGTAATTTCCGTTGTTTCATAATTAAATTCCATCACTTCGCCGTGGCGAACCGCTACACTTTGTAGACTTTTAAATGACACATCATCCCCACCAAAACAAGCAGCGATGAGTTTATCGCCAAGCCAGACGTTATTTTCAGAGTATAGCGTTTCTGGTGCATCATATTCTAGCGGCATACACTCGTCTAGTGTCAATATTTGGAGGTCACGTTGTCGTCGGTATATTGCTATGCGATTACCATTAAGCCACGCACACCTTTGAAAAATTGCGACAAACTGGGCACAAGATAGATCTGGACAGGTCAAAATTGAGTCTTTTACGTAGTTTGACAGCTCAGGCGAGTGTTTAACTTTGCTTGGAAATATGTTGCCACGCGATATTTCAGCAATTTTAGTTCTGACAGAAATGGCTGCATTTGGAAACGCCTGTCTGATAATGGAGACAGATGGGGCCAAAAACCGGTCGTCGTCTGCATAATCAAAGATTAGTGTGACGCAAAGAACGCTGCGGTTAGGTTCAAATTCCCATTCACCGGCAAGATCCCACGTGTCATTGTCCAATTGAAACAGGATTGACTTTAAACACGGACACTGTACAAATTGCTGGACGCTTTCGACAGAAATAGTAGCACGACCCTCCAAAAGATGTAGCTTTTCTTCTAAATCGAGCGGGACGTCGCCAGCCACAGCTGAAACGACAATCCCATCGACTATCATCCTGCCAGCTTTAAACGGCCGGGCTGGAATTTTTGAAGATGCGACTTGGACACAGTCGTCTTGTAGACGCATATCAGAGTTATTTAAATAACCGCGTACGCGAATGCTGGTAATATTTGCATTTTTCGCAGCTGTGGCGATAAATTGCGCAAAATCTACTGATATTGGCAGGTACTGAGCCACGATACAACAAGCTGAGTATAACATTGTAAACTGATGCTTTGGTGGTGCTCTGCGTTGGTTTTTATACAAGACGCTATCTTTAAATTGATAAAACGCTGATTAGATCTGCACGACAGGAAATTAATAAGACTGTGCCGACAAATTGATAAGGCAGTGCCAACAAAAAACAGACCAGGTCCGAAATAGGTCAATGTTTAGATAATTTGCATTACCCCTAATGCGACTGCGTAAGCATATGATTTATAAAAAAACGCTCACAATTTCGATAATTACACAACCTGTGACGTCATTTGTGGAGAATGGAGCAAGAAACGACATTTTGTTTCAGGACTTTTTTTTTTAAAAATTTCTTGCTCCGGAAATCGGCCGATGACGTCATTTGTGGAGCATGGAGCATGAAACGACATTTTGTTCCAGGACTTTTTTTTTTTAAAATTTCTTGCTCCGGCTGATTTTTTGGTTAATCAGGACCCCCCCCTATATATCTTTTTTTTATTCTGTAAAAAGTGGTATGTACCTCCCCTACATAACTAGTTAACTTGTTAACTAGTTATCACACTTATTTCCGCAAACACAGACTTCTGTCGATGTTTAAAGAAAATAACGACACAATATTCGGGATTTATCTTCATATTTCGAGAAATTATGCATGTTTTGTGTCTCGTCGTTTCTCAGTTTTGACATTTCACGTTTTTGATCGACATGAGTCACATTTTTTCCCAAACGCAGACTTTTGTCGATGTTTAAAGAAAAGAACGGCAAAATATTCGGGGTTTATCTTCATACTTCGAGAAATTGGGCAAGTTTTGTGTTTCACCGTTTTGCCATTTCGATATGAGTCTCATTTTTTGAAATCGCACACTAATAGTAGCCCAGTGGTATAGGCACGTGGTTATCCAAATAGCCCATCGGTGTGAACTTCGGGCTTTAAATCTTCAATATAATAGGAAAACACGGGCCGACTGTTTGTTATCTTCGTATTTTAAGAAATTTAACGAGACCTTTTTAAAATTCGACGTCAAATCAGGTTTAGTCTATTGCGTTTAATAAAACAACAGTTTAAATAGTAAAAAGCTTTATTATTCTGTATTTTGGTTACGGCGCTGTTCAATATCGCAGTCAAACTGCTGGATCATGTCTAGTGTCTGCTGTCTTGCTATGTCCCATTGCTCCGGTGTTGCGTTTTTACCGTGACGTATTTTGATGCGGACGTATTCTTGGCCACGAGTAGAGCACTGTATGTATGCCATGTTGATTTTGGGCATTTTTGATCTGCGTTCTGCTGGCATGTTGACTTGTTAATGAAAATTATCGTCAAAGAACTCTGCTTTTTATACAATGTAAACTGCGGCGTAGATTGTGATAAAATACGTGAAAGTCGATTTGATGGGGCGGAAGTCAAAGTCAACGAAGGTCAAGCAGACAAAACAAAGTCAGGTGTCGCTCACTAAACTGACAAATTGACGAGATGTTGCGCATTTTGTTCAGAATTTACGAGGTGTGCAAAGTCAACAAAATGTGTGGCAACATAAAGAAATAGCAGGAAACTGATAAGATACTGTGTCTTACCGCTTAAATTTGCGACGCAAGATGCGATAAGAAAAGCCGGTGATTTGGTTAAAATAACAAGAAAGTGATACGACACGTTACGGTTTGATCTAAAAAAGCTGACCAGACTTTGTCACAAAAAGCTGCAAATTTGATGGGCATGGGAGGAAATTAATAAGATATGACTGGGTTTTTTATTAAATCTGTTCAAAGTCAACGAAGGTCAAGTAGACAAAACAAAGTCAGATGTAGCTCACTAAACCGACAAATCGACGAGATGTTGCGCATTTTGTTCAGAATTTACGAGGTGTGCAAAGTCAACAAAAGACGCGACAGCGTAAAGAAATAGCAGGAAATTGATAAGATATGGCGTCTTGTGGCTTAAATTTGCAACGTAGGGTGTGATAAGAAAAGCTGAGTGTTTGCACGAAAACAACAGGAAATTGATAAGAAACGACGTCTTGTGACTTGGATTTGCCACGTAGAGTGTGATAAGAAAAGGTGAGTGTTTGCACGAAAACAACAGGAAATTGATAAGAAACGGCGTCTTGTGACTTAAATTTCCAACGTATGATGCGATAAGAAAATGTGAGTGTTTGCACAAAAACAACAGGAAATTGATAAGACACTGCGCCTTTTGGGTTGGATAGGCTGACGCAAGAAAAGCTGGGTATTTGCACAAAAACAACAGGAAATTGATAAGATACTGCATCTTGTGACTTGAATTTCCAACGTATGATGCGATAAGAAAAGCTGAGTGTTTGCACAAAAACAACAGGAAATTGATAAGAAACGGCGTCCTGTGGCTTAAATTTCCAACGTAGGATGCGATAAGAAAAGGTGAGTGTTTGCACAAAAACAACAGGAAATTGATAAGAAACGTCGTCTTATGACCTGGATTTACGACATGTGATGAGGTAAGAAATGCTGAATGTTTGCGACAAAACAACAGGAAACTGATAAGATACGACGTCTTGTGACTAAAATCACACTCCAGAGTCCACGTAAAATGTCTTAAAATCGCATTACAACGATAAGATATCAGAAATTTTGACGGAATTATATCATGAATTTGCTTCAAAAGTGCGGAACATGAACCATGATCAAACCACGAACAAACCATGATCAAACCATGAACAAACCATGAACAAATTTCACATACGGTGGACAATCTAAACCCTACACAAAACCATGATCAAATATGGCCGATATTTGCGCACGGCCACGTCTTTTGCGTGCACCTTCACTCGAGTATATAAGAAGCTTCATTTTGTAGCAGTCTTCACAATATTTCTTGACTTCAAGCCAACAAGTAAGACTTTTAAACAAACAAGATGTACTTCCAAGACGTTCTTATTACTGAGGGTCTCTTTGAGATGGCCAAGAGCACCGTCCCAAGAGGAACACTGCTGTGCTACCCACCCAACTCCAAGCTGGTGGTGAACCTATCGACCGACATGGGTGGCGACGCTGAGGTGCAGTTTTCCAATGATGTGCAGAGAGACTGGCCAATTGACATTACCGTGAAGAGTTCTTGGTTCCACGGCAACATGCTTGCCATTTTCATAAAGACTGGAGAGGTTATTCGAAATGGCATAGAATACGACTTTGCCGCAGACCTGTGCAAATACCCAATGCTGACTGAGCTGTGTATTGACTTTTTTGATTTGAAAATGGCTGGCGATATACTGGATAGCTGCCCGGGTGTGCGCCGCTTGGTGGTGAACGGCCCCGTGCATTGGTTTGGGCTGAGAGACAGTGCAAAGTTACGGACATTTGAAAACGTAGTCGATCTTCGCCTTGCGTACAACAGAAACTACACAAAGCACTTTTATACTTCACTTAATGAAGGCTGCTTTGACCTTTTTCCCAACGTGCAGCACTTTGTGTCGTGTCGGTATGTTGAGATACCGGTCAAGTATATGCAGCAAATACACACAATATGCGTCAACTGCTTCCTGGAATTCAACATTGAGAACATTCAAGAGTGGGCAAAGAGTGGACCAAAAAATTTGCATGTTTTGAATGCCAATCGCGAAATGTTATCATATTTTGGCGAAATTACGCCGCTTGCCGTATTCGATGGACAAGTTAAATGCAAAACCAGTGTATTTGGCAATAATGTGACTGTGCATATTTTGGAATATCAACTGCGCAAAGGAACGACGCCTTTCCCTGTTTCAACTGAAAAGGTGCAACAAATGGGCACTACATGCGGAAGATTGCCTCCTAAATACGCTAAGCTAGCGCCGGGTACAAAGTATCACTTTGAATACATATTTTCCAAAATTTACAACGATTTTGGACAAATCAACAACATTACGAAGAATCTGCGTGTATGTATAAGTGAAGCTGACAAATCAGCTGCTGAAGATGCGCTTGCTTTGATAAATCAAATTGATGCAAGTTTTGAGCCCAACAATGACGATTTGCTTAACACGATTGAGTGTATTAAAGAAGATGCCGAATTGTGTAGCGACATCGAGTCGTGTGATACCGAAGACAGACGAACTGTAGCTGGTGTGGTAGCCGCCGACACCGACAATGAGAAGGAAAGTCGTATTAAATGGGGCAAGTTGGCAACAGTGGTCGGAGCAGCAGTGGTGGCAAAGCAACTGGCTCGCGAGGCTAAAAATACAGTGGCGGTTACTTGTATAAACGAAGTTTCCGAAGTTTCCGAAGTTTCCGAACATATTGAAGAAAGCCACGACAGTGACGTTGAAGAAAGGTGTCATACGTCGGGCAGCCACGTCCGGGCTTTATCATTCGGCAAAGAGCCTGTATCACCAATACGCGTTGATTTCGATTCTACCGACAGCGGCAGCGACAGCGACAGTCGGCCATCAACACCAACCATTTCTAATTATATGGCAACACCAGAACGTAAAAAGCGTGAGTCGGATAGCGACGACAGCGACGCAAGCGACGCAAAGCGAACACGACTTGAACCATGGCGTCCCAAGGTCAGCACATTGCAGTGTGTCACTCGACACTTGCCAGTGCCACAAGACCTACAGTATGTGCCTTTCTGTTGCTTTGATAACAAAGGCCCCATATTTCACAAGGCATGTGCTTTGGAGTATTACAAACGCATTGTTGATGTGCTGTCTGCAGATACTGGACCATTGATATACAACAATTGAAAATTTATATACATTATACTAATAAAATAAAGATTTATTCAACTTTAATTAAACATTTGTCCTAATTACAATGTGATTGTCCAAAATAATGAACAGCTGTTTATGTGTTGATGTTTAAAAGCAAGCTTCGCAAGTACATTGAGCGTCTCCTATGTAGTGATTGCAATTTGGACACCATTCGTTAAATATATCAGGACAAGTGACTGATGAATGCGTCATTTTGATTAAAACTGGCTCCTTTGTGATGTTTAAGCAAGCCCCGCAGTTGCATTGAGCGTCTCCTATGTAGTGGTTGCAATTTGGACACCATTGGTTAAATATATCGGGACAAGCGACTGATGAATGCGACATTTCGATTAAAACTGAAAAAATATCAAACTTTTGACACGAATCGTGAAGTGTCAATACAGACAAAGCTGGTTGTACAAATCGTGGAGTTGGTTATACAAAATGTTATTTTTTAGATAAAATATGCTTTATTTTTCAGTTAATTCTAAACCACACACCTCAACACAATCAAGGTGGCCGTTTTCGATGGCAATCTTTGCACATTTACGTTTATGTGCCGTCGTCATTGAAGGACGCAACAAAAGCAGCTTTAGGCAGTCATAAGCTCCCACATAAGCAGCTCGTTGAACTGCCGAAAACTTGACCACTCCATTGTTGTCCAGTATATACACCAGGCGGCACAGGTCGTTTTCAGAACAAGCGTCATAAGCTGCTTCTGGTGGAAAGCGACCAGTTGATTTGTGCCACATCATCAACAAACCTGCACTTTTAGACACCAAATGCTCAAGTTCCTTAACTGGTGTGTCGCCAACGGGAGTAGTGTACGGGTCGTATTTCGAAAGCACGTGTTTAAACCATCTTTGATTGTGGATTAGGGCAAGCGATATCGTGTTGTTGTAAATGCCCAAGATTTCAATACACTCGCGAGAATTGTCTTGTGCAGCAAACACTGCATAGGCATGTCGCCTTTTGGCCGATGGATTGGTGTGTGCCAACAACACAGGCAAACTGTTGAACGCATCGAACCTTATAGCTTCCATACAGTCATTTTGTACAAATTTCACTCCCATGTCAGCCAAACAGGCTACAGAATAGCTGTTGTCGCACATTATTTCGATGCGTTTAATATGAGCCCACACGTAGTGTGCTGGTCCAATTACATCACAAAAAATTTTCATACAGTCGGTGTCCGCTGATATAGTTTTTGATATTTTAACTATCTCATGACGTGTTTTTTCAAGTTTGTTCAAAATAATCATAAATATGCTGGAAATCGCGTACCCAGCTGAAGCCGCCGCCAACTCAGCCGTGTAGACATTGCAAATTTTAAAGCACTCGAGCTCTCCACCTTTAATGGCAGCATATGCAGCGTCGTGTCGGTTGCCGTAGTTCATAAGAGCACATTTGTCGGCGTAGGTTTCGTGCGGCATTTCAAACCTGTCCTTAAAATGTAGATAATTTCCATTGAGCAGTCCATCTTTCCCGTTTGGGTCAACGTGCACAGCGTTCAGCAAAAAGCGCAAGCACTCCAAGTGGCCGTTGCGTGCAGCGTATTTTGACACGTGATATGGCAGGCATCCAAATCGCTCAAATATCAGCTCAAGTGCCCACAACTGGCCAAGCTCTGCAAGCGTCTGGCTAATGTAGAAACTGACACTGGGGTGGTGGGCCAGATAATACGACAGTGCGTCTTTTTCTCCGTATTGAACTGCATATATGACAAATGCAGTCCAATTTGCTGGCTTCCACTTTAGATGCAAAAATGCACACATAAAACCGTAGTTGCCTTTCGAATAGCCGGCAATCGACTCAATAGATTCCACGTTTAGTCTCTTAGGCATGTTTAGTTCACAAATATTTTTGAGAAATGAACGGAAAACTTCGATATTTATACAAAAATATCGCTTTATCAGCGCCGGCGCTAAGCTTGGTTATCATCTGAGCTGCTTGCTTTATCAGTTTCCTGTTTTGTTTTCGTCGCATCGCTGAGCTGGCTTTATCAGCCCCTGCGCTGAGCTTGCTTTATCAGTTTCCTGTTTTTGTTTTCGTCGCATCGCTGAGCTCGCTTTATCAGCCGTGCTCTAGGCTTGCTTATCATCTGAGCTGCTTGCTTTATCAGTTTCCTGTTTTTGTTTTCGTCGCATCGCTGAGCTCACTTTTCCGTAGTCCGACTTATCTGTGAATTAACGTCTTAGTTCGTCATGTCGCGATTGCGTCGCAAAGGTGCCTTTGTACGGCTCAGTCATTCTGCCGAGTTGCAAAGGTGCTTTGTCCGGCTTAGTCATTCTGCCGAGTTGGAAATTGCGTTGCAAAGGTACGGCTTACTAATATAACTGCTGTCGTTGTGAGCAATTCTTCAATTGTTATGTAACAGGTAAATATCTATACATTTTTACGTTAAATGGAGAGTTATTTGGTTAAAACTGGAAAATATCAGTGCTATATTTAAATAGACAAGTTTAGTATGGATGACGCACTGCTGTTCGGGTTAATTTTAATTCTTCTAGTATTGGTAGTAACTGCCACTGTTTTGACATGGAATACTGCGTTATTCAAGAAACGTCCAGAAAATGTAAATCCACCAGAAGACAGTCCAATACCACCCGGACAAGCCCCGCAAAGTCCACAGGGACCACAGGGACCACAGGGAATACAAGGTATACAAGGCCCAGCAGGGATCCCGGGACTAGACGGCATTGATGGTGCCAAAGGAGATCCTGGACTAGACGGGACTGGAATTGGGATACCGGGTGATAAAGGTGAACCCGGAAAAGACGGTGTCGATGGTGTCGATGGAGCACAAGGTGAACCTGGGAATGACGGTGCCGATGGAGCAAAAGGTGAACCTGGGAATGACGGTGCCGACGGTGCCGATGGAGCACAAGGTCAACCTGGGAAAGACGGTGTCGACG
>JALHSV010000036.1 GCA_022865525.1 Thermodesulfovibrionales bacterium | reverse complement strand
CCTCTGATCTGACGGTGTCCGACAGGTCAAGTTCAGACTTTTACATTTTAAGACAGGTCAGAATAAGCGTTGACGAATTTATCAATAACTTATAATCATCTCTTTCATGCCCTTGGCCCCTTGACTCCTTGACTCCTTGACCCCTCGAATCCTTGAACCCTTCTCTTTTGACTCCCCGAACCCTTCTCTTCTGGATCCTTTTCCGTATTCACGTGGACGCGCTGGGGCGCGGAATCCTTAGACCATCTCACCAACTGCCCCCCACTATCTACTGCTTTGCCGACATTAGTCCGCATTTCATATAAAATAAACCATCATTTCTACCTCCAGACAGTAACTTGATTTTAGTTACACAATCTTTATATAGTAAGTCTAACTTTATATAGTAAGTCTAAGAATGAGTAAAACCAAGAAACTCCTGGAGCGTTTGTAGCGAACAAGTAAACTGTCCGTATCTGTAGCACATAAACTGTCCGGTTAAGATTATATGGCACGGAGGCGCCATATATGAAGAGGACAGCACTACTACAGGAGGTACGGAAGATGAGATTTGAGGAAGCATATGGAGGATGGAAAAGGGGGAGATTAACGCAGGAGGAGGCGGCACGGCTGCTTGGAGTATGCGAGCGGACATATCGGCGTTATATAGATCGATATGAGGAGCAGGGGATGGAGGGGCTTGTAGATAGACGTTTAGGGCAGATATCGCACCGCAGTGCTCCGGTTGATGAGGTCATAGCCTTGGCAGATTTATACAACCACCGGTATCAGGGATTTACTGTTAAACACTTTTACAGTTGGTATCGGCGGGCTCACAGTGGGCTAAGAAGCTACACGTGGGTAAAAAAGACCCTTCAAGTCAAAGGGCTTGTGCCTAAGGGTTCTCGAAATGGGGCTCATAGGAAACAGCGTCCAAGAGCTCCTTATATTGGCATGATGCTACATCAGGACGGTTCCAAGCATGAGTGGGTACCTGGGAAGTTATGGGATTTAATTGTAACTATGGATGACGCCAGCAGTGAACATTACTCGATGTTTTTTATCGATGAAGAAGGAACTCAGAGCAGTTTTCAGGGAGTCAATGAGGTCATCGACAAGCATGGAGTATTTGCATCACTTTACACGGACCGCGGCAGCCACTACTGGAATACTCCAGAGGCTGGGGGGAGAGTGGACAAAGGTAATCTGACACAATTTGGGCGTTCCATGAGGCAGGTAGGGATCGAAATGATTCCAGCCTATTCACCTGAGGCCAGGGGACGTTCTGAACGCGCATTTCGCACCCATCAGGATAGGCTCGTGAAGGAGCTTGCCCTTGCTGGCATCACTGAAATGAACGAGGCCAATGCTTATATACGTGACGTTTATCTGCCTGCCTTTAATGATGAGTTTGCAGTGCCCCCGGAGGAATCGGCAAGCATGTTTGTATCATGGGCCGGGGCTCCTGTCCAAGATATCCTCTGCGAACAATATGAGCGTACTGTCGGCAATGACAACTGTGTCAAATTCGATGCTCTGACCCTTCAGATTCCTTCCGATAAGTACCGATTTCACTACGTCAAAGTTAAGATCCGTGTACATCGCTATCCAAATGGAACCTTGGCCATATTCCATGGACACAGAAAACTGGCCTCTTTTAATTCACGGGGAAAGGAGGTCTCTATCATAGACAAAAAAGCTGCCTAATATTACTTAGCTACTGACCGGACAGTTTATGTGCTCTATAACCGGACAATTCTATTTGTTGACAACAGTAAAAATTGCGGGGATAATTGTCGAGAGCGTTATCTGGTTAAATAATAAGATTTATGCCTGATTCAGATGACAGCGGATCAAGGGCTTATGTCTCGGATTCGCCTTCTTGTTCCACTTCTGTTAAGTCTATACGAACAAGGGCAAGGATTGCGGAATGGGGGACGATTAAATATTTCTTCTCTTCAAACTCTATCTCGACAGCAGCTTCTTTCAAGAAGATTGCGTAATCCCCTGCTGTTGCCTGAAGAGGAACATATTTTACTTCCCTT
>JALHSV010000301.1 GCA_022865525.1 Thermodesulfovibrionales bacterium | reverse complement strand
GACGGTTTTCGGAGCTGACAGCGCATGGGTGGAATTCCCGATGCTCCTCGGCGGAATATCGATCATTGCTTCCATTATTGGGACATTTGCAGTAAGGCTCGGCAAAAGCGGATATATCATGGGCGCCCTCTATAAGGGGCTGGCTGTTGCTGGCGGTCTTGCAGCAGTAACATTTTATATCGTGACAGGCGAATTTCTGAAAAACGCATCAGTACAGGCTTCACTGGCAGCTCACCCTTCATTTACACAGATGAACGTTTTCCTTATGGCGATTATCGGCCTTGCATTGACCGGAGTGATCGTGGTTATAACTGAGTACTTCACTGCTTCGCAGTACCCCCCGGTCAAACACATTGCACAAGCCAGTTTGACCGGTCACGGCACAAACGTGATCGCCGGCCTCGCAGTCAGCATGAAGTCAACCGGCGCGCCTGTTCTCGCTATCGTTGCCTCAATACTTGGCGCTTATGCATTAGGCGGTGGATTTGCCGGTGATGCATCTGGCGGTCTTTTTGCTATTGCATTATCAGCGGTTTCGATGCTTTCAATGACAGGCATCGTGGTAGCCATTGACACCTACGGCCCGATCACAGACAACGCAGGCGGTATAGCAGAAATGGCAGGAATGCCTGAAGAGATCCGTAACATCACAGACCCATTGGATGCAGTCGGCAACACCACAAAGGCTGTTACAAAGGGTTATGCTATTGGTTCGGCAGCCCTCGCGGCTCTGGTCCTTTTTGCAGAGTATTCAAGGTCATTCAGCACACAGCTTTATTTTGATCTTTCGAACCCCATGGTTCTGGCCGGCCTTTTCATCGGCGGTCTGCTCCCTTATTATTACGGCTCGCTCCTTATGGAGGCTGTTGGAAAAGCAGCCGGCAGCATCGTTAATGAAGTGCGCAGGCAGTTCCGTGAGATCCCCGGCATTATGGAAGGCACGGGAAAGCCGGAGTACGGCAAGTGTGTTGACATAGTGACCAAGGGCGCCATTCAGCAGATGATGGTTCCTGCGCTTATCCCGGTTGTTGTTCCTGTTGTTGTAGGTTTTCTGCTTGGCAGAGAGGCACTCGGAGGCGTACTTATGGGAAGTATCCTTACCGGACTCTTCCAGGCTATTGCCATGACAAGCGGCGGCGGCGCATGGGACAACGCCAAGAAATCCTTTGAGGATGGCGTTACTGATTCCACTGGGAAAGTTCATAAGAAGGGCAGCGACGGACATAAAGCCTCTGTAACAGGCGACACTGTCGGCGACCCGTATAAGGATACAGCAGGACCGGCAATCAACCCGATGATCAAGGTTATCAATATCGTTGCACTGCTGATCGTCCCGCTGATTTAGTTTTCAGAAAACTTGAAGGCCGGCAGAGATTTCTGCCGGCCTTTTTTATTATAATAAACGAAGAAGTTACATTACGTTATAAGGAAGTGCTTTTTACACCCCTAATCATCAGCTTTATCCCAGGGATTGCTTTTATTTTTGCCTATTGAGAAGAACGCTGATGATTTTACCATCAGAGAACTGCTGAAAATCAGACAGAAAGGATTGAATGAAGATGCCGTTACCCAGTATGAAAGATGTGGACCCAACGCAGCTTACGCTAAAATCGGAGTTTAAGTTCAGGTGTCATAAAGGTATACCATGTTTTACAAAATGCTGCGGCAATATCAATATCCTGCTCACTCCATATGATATTATCAGAATGAAAAAAAGGCTCGGAATATCCTCTGAAGAATTCCTTGAGAAGTATACTCATATGGAACTCGATGATAAGTCCAAACAGCCTCTCGTAAGACTGAAAATGCTCGACGATCAGGAAAAGACATGTCATTTTGTTACACCTGATGGCTGCACGATCTATACAGACAGGCCTGCAAATTGCCGGTATTATCCTATAGGTCAGGGAATAATGCGAAAGGAAACCGAGAAAGGGCCGGTTAATGAAGAATTTTATTTCTTTATTCGGGAGCCGCATTGCCTTGGTTATCAGGAAAACACAGAATGGACAATCCAGTCATGGAAGGATGACCAGGAGGCAAGTCTCTATGATGAAATGAACAGGGAATGGAAAGAGGTCCAGTTACGAAGAAATCCACTTCTGAAGGAGCTTGATTCCAACAAACAGGCTCAGATATACACAGCGTTTTATGACGTCGACAGGTTCAGGAGGTATGTATTCGAGAGCAGATTCCTTGATATTTTTGACATTGAAAAGGATGTGATGGAAAAAATAAAAACCGATGACGTCGCATTAATGAAGCTTGGGTTTACCTATATAAAATTCCTTCTCTTGCTTGAAGATGGACTAAAGGTAAAGAAGGAGTATTTGAAAAAGTGACCAGTTATGAATGGTTGGTGATTGACATGAGGAGGGTCTTATGTCAGATATAAAGAAAATATACCGCACGATTATGGCGGACCATTTCCCGAATGAAATGATCATCAAATTCGGTGATCAGACTTTGATATACAGGAAAAGGACATGGAAGATACCGGATGAGAAAACAGGAGAACTGATCGAGAAAGGTCTCCGGTACGGTGAAAATCCTGAACAGGAGGCAGCACTGTATGAACTGGTCAATGGAAATCTGATTCTCGGTGGCTGCCAGTTTATCCAGCCGGGCAATGGCCTTGTCAGCAGCATCTCTGAAGAGGATATGATCCAGGCAGGAAAACACCCCGGCAAGACAAACCTGACAGATCTTGATAACGGGCTCAATATAATGAAATTCCTGACGGAACGTCCTGCCGCTGTCATTCTGAAACACAATAATCCCTGCGGTGCAGCACATGGAATAACTCTGGCCGATGCGTATGACAAAGCTAATATGGCAGACAGGATAGCGGCATTTGGCGGTTGTCTTGTCGTTAATAGACCAATGGACAGAGATACTGCTGAGATGGCCGGCAGGAATTATCTTGAGGTAGTGGCTGCACCTGAATTTGACGAGGGTACGATACCAGTATTGGCAAAACGAAAGAATCTGAGGATTATCAGGGTGAGCAAAATCGATCAATTGCAGAAATACAGGAATATGCGCTTTGTCGATTTCAAGTCGTTGACGGACGGCGGGATTATCGTACAGCAATCTCCTGTCAATAAGATGCGATCGAGGGATGATTTTCTGCCTGCAAAGGCAACATACCAGGGAAAGGAGTATGTTATCGAGAGGCAACCGACTGACAAGGAATATGACGATATGCTATTCGGATGGAATGTTGAACAGGGAATAACCTCAAACTCGGTCATCTATGTCAAAGATGGTATAACAGTTGGTATCGGTACCGGTGAGCAGGACAGGGTAGGCGTAGCTGAGATTGCGGTCTTCAAGGCCTACACGAAACATGCCGATGCACTCTGTTTCAGGAAATATGGTATTCCATACAAGACATTCGATCTCGATGTTCAAAATGGCAAAAGGAACAGGCTTGACCTGATCAAGATTGATGTGGATACGAAGGAGCATAAAGGAGGCCTTATCGGATCTGTAATGGTATCTGATGCATTTTTCCCCTTTAGAGACGGTGTTGACGTTGGGATCAAAGAAGGGGTAACCGCAATAGTAAATCCCGGCGGTTCTGAGAGGGACTTCGAATCCATCATCGCATGCAATGAGGCGAACCCGAAAGTTACCATGGTCTTCACAGGCCAGAGGGCGTTTAAGCATTAAGGAACTAAGGTCGTCCTTATAAAATAAATAGAGCCATTATAAGGGCTTGCTTCTTTAGGCAACCTTTACGTTGACATTGTATGCTTCTGTCATTACGCTTGCAGGCTGCTTTGCCCTTATATGGCTCCAAGAATCCAAAATATTGATTGCGATCCCAGAGACGGTAACCTTTGAGCTCTTTTTTAAGTGGGTGCTTTGGTAGATGCTTCAGGCTTCCTCCTCGCTGCTGAAGGCATGCTCACCACATCTAACTCCTGCTCCCTTTTCAATCTGCTTGATCCTCAGGTTTAATCCGTCCTGGGTCTCGCAATTCCTTTTCTTAATTTTATTTTACTATCTCTTGCGTATATTTCAAGAGGGAGAAATGGCAGAAAACAGTCTCTTCAGTTCATTTAACCATATTTATGGTTATTATCAGCTATTCCTTCAGGAAAACAAAATAATTCATGATTTTATACAAATGACATTATTCCTTTTTCCCCTCTCCTTCTTCAGGAGGATTTTTATCATCTTCAGGGTTATATGTTCTGAATGAATATTCCCTCAACATTCGATGAATTCTCGCTCTATCACGGCTGAGCTCACGGTTTCCAAAGATGCCGATGATTATGATGAGAATAAAAATGATGACCAGGTATTTCATTCACGCATCCATACCATCATGGTCATATGCAAATCATAGCAGATTTATCCAGAAAGCTTTGGATGACGAACGAAAATCAATGATTTTACTGGAGCCGGTGGTCGGAGTCGAACCGACGACCTGCTGATTACGAATACTTTTCAGGGGGCTATACAAGGTCTTGAAAATACCGAATAAAGCTTTTTAAATCAATTAGTTAAGCCGAATTTATTTTTATATGTTTCGATTTGTTTGTATCGTGTTCGATATGTTTTTATCACGATTTTATCACGGTACCCTTTTGATGTTACTTCCTCATAATCAATAACTTCCTGTTATCCGCATAATCCTGAACCAGCCTGATAATGACGACTGTTTATCGTATTCAATAACAATAATCTGTACCAATGAGTGCCCCTCTATTGACTTCATAACAGTTTTCCGAAATCATATGGTCGAATCAAAAAAACTCTGAACTAAGTTTTAAAAGGAAAGGGGGTATAGAAATAGAGCGCAGGAGGATATACAATCTGACAATTTTAAAAATTGATTCCGTAATCTTGACCACAGGAGGAAATATGAAGAGAAACTTACTATTTTTAGTTTTGTCACTAACATTGGTACTTACATTGCCAGTTGGACTTTTTGCTCAAGGCTATGAGAACTCTGCAGGACAATCTGCGGCGGTAAAACTAGACGGAGTAATGAGTGAGGGGGGAATAGAACCGGCTTGGGGTACCAGTGTTACCTCTACAGTCACTTATGTTGCCCATGCCTTCCACCCAATAAGTAGTGATGTTACCTATGACTTTAATCTGTCGAGCGGAAACATCGGACTTTACCGCACCAATGCAACAGGCCGTCCCTGGCTGGAAGCTCCTGTGAACTTGCCCAACGGTTCACAGATTATAGCCGTAGAGTTCCGGTTCTGCGATACCAGCGATACAAAGGTATTCGGTAGCTTTCTTACAATCAATCCGAAGAATGGAGATGTCACGCAACCAGAGCTTGTATATAGTACCTCTGAGGAAAATATCGGCTGCGTAAACCGCACTTTCACTTTTGGTACACCTGTTGTCGTAGACAATGGCAATAATGCTTAT
>JALHSV010000035.1 GCA_022865525.1 Thermodesulfovibrionales bacterium | reverse complement strand
TTATGCGAACGTATCCCATTGACGAAGGAGTGTGCTCCTGCACCCGCTCCAATATATCCGCCTCTGTCCCAGTAGTTCAGATTGTGAAAGCACTGAAAGCCGTGCAAAGCAAAGTTTGATATCTCATAATGTTTGTAACCGTGGCTTGCAAGATAGTCGATAGTATATGTATACATCGCGAGAACTAAGTCTTCCTCAGGCATTTTCATTACATTGTATAGCGGCGTTCCCTTTTCAAGAGTAAGTTCATAAGTCGATATATGCATCGGGGAACAGTCAACTGCTTTTGAAATCGACTCACGCCATGAATCCATGGTCTGACCGGGGATGCCGTACATGAGATCGATGGAATAATTTTGCAGACCTGAATTTCTTATGAGCCCAAGAGAACGTAACGCATCATCCGCAGTATGAATCCTTCCAAGTACCTTGAGCTCATCATCATTGAAGGATTGAACTCCTAAACTCATTCTGTTGACCCCAAGCGAAAGCAAGAGGTTTACTTTTGATTGGTTGAGTGTACCGGGATTTGCTTCAACCGAAATCTCAGCATCGTGAGAGATTTGGAAATTATCTCCCAAACATGAGAAGATCTGGCTGAAACATTTATCAGGGAGAAGGGAAGGGGTGCCGCCACCGATGTAAACTGTTTTCAATCTGTGCGCACTCTTGCTTTTGAGATACAGCTCCTTGCAGAGTGCATCAGTATAAGCGTGCGCTGATGATGCATCATAAGGCACGGAAAAGAAGTCGCAGTAGCTGCATTTTTTTACACAGAAGGGTATATGGATGTAAAGGAAACAAGTTTTCATGTTTTATAAATGAACGTGCAGGATATAGTATTGAGCGGATTTTTTTGCCGATAGTCAGTAGCTATTGAATAATATCATAAGGAGGCAAAAGCCTCGGAGTCCCGAAGAATATCGGGACGAGAATGAGCGAAATAGCATATCCTGCATGTATAATCATTTTACTTTTAAAACTGCCAGAAATGCCTCCTGGGGAAGTTCTACCTTTCCGAACTGCTTCATCCTCTTCTTACCTTCCTTCTGCTTCTCGAGTAATTTTCTTTTTCGGGAAATATCACCGCCGTAGCATTTGGCAATGACGTCTTTTCTGAGCGGGCGTATGCTTTCCCTCGCAATAATCTTATTCCCTATTGAAGCCTGTATGATTACCTCAAACATCTGCCTCGGAATAATCTCTCTCAGTTTTCCTGCGAGTTCCCGGCCTTTGTAATATGCTTTGTCCTTATGGACAATTAATGAGAGGGCGTCGACAACGTCTCCGTTCAGAAGAATATGCAGCTTGACAAGATTCGATTCTCTGTATCCGATGAACTCATAGTCCATTGATGCATAGCCTTTTGATAGCGATTTTAACCTGTCATAGAAATCCCACAGGATCTCATTCAACGGCAGCTCGTATTCAACCTTTATCCTGTCTTTCCCCATATAGGTAAAGCTTTTCTGTATACCTCTTTTCTCCTGGCACAGATCAAGGATCGGACCGATAAAATCCGACGGCAAAACAATTGTTACAAGGACAAACGGCTCTTCTATCATCTCATACCGTTCAGGCAACAATGCCGGGTTATCGATATACGAGATTTTCTGATTAGCCTGTGTTACCCTGTAAACAACCGTCGGTGCAGTGCTCAGGAGTGAAAGGTCAAATTCCCTCTCGAGCCTCTCCTTAATAATCTCCATATGAAGGAGGCCAAGAAAACCGCACCTAAAACCGAATCCGAGTGCCAGCGAAGTCTCGGGCTCATAAATGAAGGATGCGTCATTCAGTCTCAATTTATTCAGAGCGTCCCGGAGATTTTCATACTGATGTGACTGGGTGGGATAAAGACCGCAGAAGACCAATGGTTTTATATCCTTGTATCCGGGGCATGGTTCCTGCGCAGGGTTGTCGGCATCGGTTATCGTATCCCCGATTTTTGTATCGGTAACCTGCTTTATCCCCGCAATGATATAGCCGACTTCACCTGCGGAGAGCTCACGAACAGGTTCTATCTTGGGTGAAAAAATACCAACCTGAGAGACTTCGAAGATACTCCCTGCAGCCATAAGCTGAATACGGGTTCCGGAACGGACTTTTCCGTCAAAAACTCTCACAAGGACAATGACACCCTGATAGTTATCAAACCATGAGTCAAAGAGTAAGGCCTTCAACGGTTTGTCATCAGCTCCTTTCGGAGACGGAATCTTTTTTATGATAGTTTCGAGGATTTCCTTTGTGCCTATGCCTTCTTTAGCGCTCGCGAGGATCGCATCCGAACAGTCTATGCCGATAGCATCTTCTATCTGATCCCTGGTTTTCTGAGGATCCGCCGCAGGAAGGTCTATCTTGTTGATGACAGGGACTATTTCAAGATTATGCTCCAGTGCATGATAAGCATTTGCAAGGGTTTGTGCCTCAACACCCTGAGACGCGTCGACAACGAGGAGCGCGCCCTCACATGAAGCAAGACTTCGTGAAACCTCATAGGAAAAATCCACATGGCCAGGGGTGTCGATAAGATTCAGGATATACTCTTTCCCATTATCAGCAGAGTATGTGAGCCTCACTGCATGGGCTTTTATGGTGATACCCCGTTCCCTTTCGAGATCCATGGAATCCAGAACCTGAGCGGTCATCTCCCGTTCGCTGAGCGCACCCGTGTATTCAAGGAGTCTGTCAGCGAGTGTAGACTTCCCGTGGTCAATATGGGCTATGATGGAAAAGTTACGGATATTCTTTATCATAAGCAGAATGAGTATTCTATCATAAAAATGCAGGAAGGATTTGCTGAGCTGATTCCCGATATTGCCACATAAACTCTCATCATGTTACAATAATCGATATGTTTGGGGGTGAAAATGCTTGATGATATTCTCCAAGTAGGATTGACATTCGATGACGTACTTCTGATGCCTGCTATGTCAGAAGTCCTTCCAACAGAAGTTGATGTCAGCACACTGCTCACGAAAAATATCAGAATCAATATCCCGATAGTCAGTGCCGCAATGGATACCGTCACTGAATCAGAGCTGGCAATGGCGATTGCAAGAGAGGGAGGCATAGGCATCATCCACAGGGCTATGAGCCCGGAAAGACAGAAAGCAGAGGTTGATAGGGTCAAAAAATCTGAAAGCGGAATGATTCTTGATCCCATCACCATACCTCCTGATGCCCCGATTTCTGAAGCTTTAGGCTTAATGGAAAAATACAGGATATCCGGAGTGCCTGTTACAGAACAAGGAAAACTGATCGGGATAATCACGAACCGCGATCTTCGTTTTGAAACCCAGTTTAATAAAAAG
>JALHSV010000300.1 GCA_022865525.1 Thermodesulfovibrionales bacterium | reverse complement strand
GGAATCTTTTTTCAAAACAACCCCCTTTAGCCCCCTTTCCTAAGGGGGAATCAGATGGATTCCCGAAGAGCGGGAATGACAACCATTGGAACAGAGTTCGCTATGAATATAGCTGCTGAAAACTTTATCCCGGTAATAATTTATAGATCAAGGCGCAGCATAACGCACTCTTTGATACAGGTGATGGCACTCATCTTAGTACTGCAGGGGTTCTCTTACGCGCAGCCGAATATTCCAAGGGGAACTATTCCAGCCAATACACCTCCTCAGGTGAGAACCCTTATCGAATTACTCTACTCCCAGAGCCCTGAAGAACGGAGCATGGCAGCAATCAAATTGGGAGACATGGGGGCAGCTGCGACTCCTGCCATTCCTTTTGTTATAGAGCTTTTTGATGATACACATCCCATTTTGTCACGCGGTGAAGGAAAAATAACCGAATCTACTTCACCTGCCAGGGAGGCGGTAACAGCACTGGTGAAGATAGGGAATTCTGCAGTGGAACCACTGATTGCTGTTCTTAAGGACAACGATGTATCCGTGAGAAGGAATGCGATAGAAGCTTTGGGGAAGATAAAAGACAGGCGCGCAGTGGAACCTCTTATCGCAGTTCTCAAGAGCGAAGACACTTCTCTCCGCAATAGTACTGTTGAGGCTTTAGGCGAATTGAGAGATCCCCGCGCATTAGAGCCTCTCTGCACTCTGTTGCGGGATAGAAAGCTCAAGGTGAAGCAATCAACTCAGGAAGCCTTACAGAAGATCATCGATAAAATGAGGGACGATCATGCAGTAGAACTGTTGCTTGGGGCTACCAAAAACAAGGAATGCATGGTGAGGCAGATGGCTATTAAGGCACTACAGGAAACAAAGGATACCAGGATTGTTGAACCGCTTATAGAGTCCCTCAAGGACGAAGATAGGGGTGTTCGGCAAAACGCGGCGGAAGCCCTGGGGGAAATGAAGGATGTCCGGGCAGTAGGGCCCCTTATCGATGCGCTTCACGATGATGATGCAGGTGTCAGGGATAGAGCGGCAAAGTCATTAACCGAGATTGGCGCACCTGCAGTGCAACCCTTAATATCCTCCTCTCTTAAGGATAATCAAGCGGCTGTCAGGGCTAAAACTGCATCAGTACTCGGAGAAATAAAAGATATTAGGGCTGTGGTGCCACTCGTCGAAGCTCTCAAAGACGAATCCTGGATAGTGCGTTCTGAGGCAGCAACCGCGTTGGGCAAAATACAAGATCCCCTTGCAGCAGAACCGCTGTTCGATGCGCTCAAAGATAAAGACGCGATTGTCCGTGACAGCGCAGCCAAAGCGGTGAAAGGGATGGGTTCTGCTGTGGTCGAGAAGTTAATTTTTGCGCTGAAAGAAGATGATTTATATATAAGGTCCACTGCAGCATCCGTACTCGGAGAGATAAAGGATAAGCGGGCTGTTGTCCCCCTTATAGAAGCCTTGAAAGACCCGATGTGGCTTGTGCGGTTTGAAGCAGCAGCTTCACTGGGAAAGATCAAGGATCCACTTGCCATTGAACCTCTTCGTGATGCCCTCAATGACAAGGATTCTTCCGTGCGGGCAGTTGCAGAAGGTGCTCTGAACGCAATAGAACTGAGATAAGAAAAGGTATCTAAATCTCCGGCAGATCCAATTTAATCCATAGCTCCTTCAATTGTCTTGGTTCGACTGCTGAAGGAGTCCCGCTCATCAGGCAGAATGCTTTCTGTGTTTTTGGAAATGCTATGACATCCCTGATGGACGATGCTCCGACCATGATCATGACGAGCCTGTCAAGACCCAGCGCAATGCCGCCATGGGGTGGTGCACCATATTCGAGGGCGTCCAGGAGAAACCCAAACTTCATCCTGGCATCATCAGCAGATATGCCGAGAACTTCGAACATCTTTTGTTGAACATCACGTCTGTGGATACGGATGCTCCCGCCTCCTATCTCATAGCCGTTGAGGACGATATCATAAGCCCTGGCCTTGAGAGAACCGAGGATGTCTTTTTCCCTGATATCACCGGCGAGCATCTTCTCAATATCCTCATTGACCGGTGACGTGAATGGATGGTGCATTGCTTCAAACCGGCCTTCTTCATCATTCCATTCAAGGAGCGGGAAATCTGTGATCCAGGTAAACCTGAAGCCCGGCTGTATCAGGTTTAATCGCTTCCCAAGTTCCAGGCGCATCCTGCTCAATACATCATGAACGATCTTTTCCTTATCAGCGACAAAGAGCATGAGATCCCCTTCTTCCGCCTCAAGCCTCTGAGCCATCTGTCTGAGAATGTCCTCCGGGAAGAACTTTGCAATAGGGGACTCAAAACCATCCTTTACTTTAATCCATGCCAGACCTTTCGCTCCAAAGGAGATCGCATCCTCTGTCAGCGTATCTATTTCTTTCCTGGAGAGGCTTGCCAATCCCCTGCCGTTGATTGCCTTAACCCTTCCACCTGCTTGAACGGCATCAAGGAAAACCTTGAATTTTCCTTTTCCGGCCAGGTCAGCCATTTCTTTGAGCTCGAGGCCAAACCGCAGATCCGGTTTGTCATTCCCGAAACGCTCCATGGACTCATGAAAGCTTAACTGTTCAAACGGTGTATGGAGTTTCTCGCCGAGAATATCCTCAAAGATGTTCTTCATCATTCCTTCAACAATAGCTATGACGTCCTTGCTCTCAACAAAGGACATTTCGAGATCGACCTGGGTGAATTCAGGCTGCCTGTCCGCGCGGAGATCTTCATCCCTGAAACACTTCACAATCTGAAAATATTTTTCAAGGCCGGCTACCATCAGTATCTGTTTAAAGATCTGAGGAGATTGAGGAAGGGCATAGAATTGCCCGGGGTTCAGCCGGCTCGGTACGAGATAGTCCCGTGCCCCTTCAGGCGTGGATTTCGTGAGCATGGGGGTCTCAATCTCAAGGAATCCCCTTTCATCAAGGTAATCTCGGATAACCTTCGTAACCTTATGTCGTATCATTAAGTTTCTTTGTATTTCAGGTCTTCTCAAATCGAGGTATCTGTGCTTGAACCTGAGTACTTCAGATGTATCTGCAGCATCTTCAATGCTGAATGGCAGCACAGAGGAATCATTCATGACTTCAAGAGTTTTCACATATATTTCAACGGTGCCTGTCGGCATATTCGGATTCTCGGTACCGTCAGGTCTCCTCCTGATCTCTCCGGAAACCGAAATAACGTATTCGCTCCTCAGCGCGTGTGCACGTTCGTGTGTATCAACTGAAACGTCCGGACTAAATACAACCTGAAGAATTCCGCTTCTGTCCCGTAAATCTATAAAGATCAAACCACCGTGGTCTCTCCGTCTGAAAACCCAGCCGCAGAGTGTCATGTTCTGACCGACATCAGATTCCTTTATCTCACCGCATCCTTTATCCCGAACCATGTATCCTCCGAAAACAATTCAAAATCCTAAGCACTAAATACTAAATAAAAATATGCGGACTCTTTCCATAAACTATGCCTTACATAAGCTGTCATTCCCCGACTTGATCGGGGAATCCAGTGTTTTCAATGAGTTCTGGATTGTCCGGTCAAGCCGGACAATGACAAACAAGGTTTTATGGACAAACACTATTTAATTTTTGAATTAAGGATTTCTTTTCGCAGAATACTGAGTTCTTCAGGTTTCAGATACCTGTATTCACCAGGCTTAAGATTCCCCAATTCAATACCGTTAATTCTTATCCTTTTCAGTTTGAGGACGGGGTGCCCTATCTGCTCCAGCATCCTCCTTATTTGTCTCTTCCGTCCTTCATGGATTGTTATTTCTAACCATATATTATTTTCTGTAGACCTGCTTTTTTGCAGCTTTGCAGGTGCTGTTATCCCATCCTCAAGTTGGATCCCGACCCGTAATTTTTTTATATCTTCTTCCTCGGGGCTTCCCTTTACTTTTACGAGGTAAGACTTTGAAATCTTTTTCGCCGGATGGAGTATTGCTTGAGCAAAATCTCCGTCATTCGTCAGCAAAAGCAGCCCCTCGGAATCGTAATCAAGTCTGCCCACCGGAAAAACTCTGTATTTTACACCCTTCAAGTAATCTTTAACAGTCGGTCTTCCTTCCGGGTCACGGAGGGATGTCACGACACTTCTGGGTTTGTTGAGAATAATATAAACCTTTGGTTCAGGTCTGGCGATGAGTTTCCCATCGAATTTTACGTGGTCTCTGTCAGGATCAGCCTTCATCCCAAGTATTGCGATCCTGCCGTTGACAGTCACCCGTCCCTCAATGATCAATTCCTCTGCGCTCCTTCTTGAGGCAATCCCTATCTCTGAGAGAATCTTTTGCAGTCTTTTTTCCATGGAAATCAATGATACCACAAATACCGGCCTGTGGG
>JALHSV010000299.1 GCA_022865525.1 Thermodesulfovibrionales bacterium | reverse complement strand
TTGCTGCACCGATTCCTGCTCCTGTTGCTGCGCCCTTATGTTCTTCAGGAATGGACGCACAACCGAAAATCCCAGTAAGGAACATCAGGATAACCGCCACGGAAATAATTTTACGATACATAATTCATCCTCCTTAATATAATTACTGTTGTAAATATACCAATATAACTTGAAATCTTCAATATCCGGAGGAAGAGGGTGTAAAATAATTGCCCCTTGAAATGTTGTATAATCCAATTTATACTAATCACGATTATACTTGTTAAGGAGTGGTATGAGATTCGTGAAAACTTCCTGAGGGGTCAGCCTCGTAGTATCTATCTCGATTTCCGAGGGGAGATCTCTAAAATGCTTGAACATCTTTCTCACGAATTCATACTTGTCCCGATAGTCATCGCTGAACAGCCAATCGCCGCCCCTGTCGCTCTTTTTTTTCTTGCCGATTCGCTCGTAAAGGATCTTTCTCTGAGCCATCAGCTTAATCGTCACAATCTTCGAGTATGGAAACGCATCTCTTAGAAAGCGCTCCCTGCTGTTCAGGCCTGTTGTTTCAAGGATACAGTTCGCCCACTTCCGCCTCGAAAGGTCTCGATAGAGGATGACCCATGCATCGGCTTCGCCTTCCACAGTCGCAGGAAACCTGGCACGATATGTACCGATATAATGGATTGGCAGCTTGAAAAACGATGAAAGTTTCTTGCCAAGAGTCGTCTTCCCTGAGCCGGGAAGGCCGATTATCTGGATAATTGGGAGACTGGTCGATTTCATCCGATTTATTTCGTCATGCGTTTGCCTTTCACTTTGGGTTCAAGCAGAGCCATTACTTCTTCATGCGGGATAGTCTTCACCCTGCCTTCCTTGACATCTTTGACCTGTTTCTTTAGTGCAGCAAGTCTTCGCCTGATCTTATTCTGTGTAAACCCAATAAAAGTCATTTCCGAGAGGCAATGGGTCACGAACTCTTCTCTTGGCATCTTCTTAAGGGTAGCCTGCTCCACTTCATACCCGAGCCACTTCGTCCACGAAGTAAACTCAAGGGCATATGACTGATGATCGCCCTCTGCACAGATGCCGCTGACTTCAAAATATGGGTTCTTGCCTCGGCCGACCTTCTCTACGCGGATTTTTATTCCTTCTTTATTTTTTCTATGCCGCATAAGCCGTAGCGTCTCGAAAATATATCGATATCCATTGAAGTTTCTTTTTTCGTCAGGATAGAATGTCATTAGTGACTTCTTGACATTCCTGAAAGAGCATGCCTGTATCAAATCCTTGAACAGGATCTTTTCTTCCGCTTTAGCCGACACGGTTGTCACTCATTTTTGCACTATTAAAATCGAAACTATCGCTGTCTTTTGATAAAAGCAGAGACGCGGAGCCATCAGGTAACGAGTAAGCTGTAAGCATGTAAAAAGCAAGCTGTCACCTGTAAACCTTAAGAGGAGGTATAGGGGTTTCCGGCCCATGCTATTCTTCTTTAAGGTGGATAAATAGCTTCACCACCCCCGATTTACGCTATCGGGCTTCGAGCTAACCTGCCTCACAGCAGTTTTGCGCTTGCTCCCCTGTCTCTGCCACATTTTATTCGTCTTTATAGACCACTGTCGCTGAATGATTTGCGGCGTGAACCCGGGTGACCAGACCCCTGAGACGCCTGATGCTTTCCAGATAATCTTTGTATGTTTCTATGAACTTGTGACGAGGCTCCTGGACTATGTCGCGTCCTTCTTTGTGGATCACTCGCCTGTGAGAAGACTTTCCGACCCGTGCGGCAATGACCTTGACGTCGACAAGCAGGTTCTTCCTCACCTCCAGTGCCTCCGCGATCGAGATCTTCTTGCCCTCATATTCGATCTGAGTTTCGAAATTAGTCTTTTGGATCTCCTGGTTGAGTCTGACACGCTTGGTCTGGAACTTCTTGAGTCTGTCTTCGGTCTCTTTCTGATCGAAGTCCGCCGACGGTTCCTTGTCTTCATCTTCGTTAGTGAAAAGCCCGCGCTTCTTCGAAGATTCGCCTCCAAGAAGACCCTCCAAGAGCTCCACATGGCGGTCATATTCATTCCTGAGTTCGATGGCTTCGTAAAGATAGAGATTTCCCTTTTTATCCGGCATTGCGCACCTCCATTTATTGATGGGAATGATATAATATACAAGCATGCATAATTATAAGTCAATAAATATACAGGAGTGCTATTGCCAAGCGCTGCCGTTTAAGTGTAAACAAGATGTGTGGAAAATCTTGGTAAACGCTTGAAATATTATAGAGAACAGATCGGACTATCTCAGATTGACCTTAGTGAGAAGAGCGGCATCTCCCAGGCCAGCATAGCAAGAATAGAATCGGGGAAACAGAAAAACCTCAAGAGAGAGACTATGAAAAGACTTGCCGACGGACTTGGCATCTCTCTGACTCAACTCATGGAGCCATTAATGGTGGTGAGTGAAGAAGAGGCCGCCTACGGCTTGGCGAGAGCGGTGCCGGTAATAAACATAAAGGATATTGACGTCATGAAATGGCCCGGCGACTCTGCCAGGAAAGCCGAAACCTTCGAGGCATCCCTGTCTTCGGACAGGAATGCCTTCTATCTCAAGGTCACGGCGGATATCACTGTGCGGCCAGTCATCGAAGAAGGGGACTTACTCTTGATCGAGCCTGCAGCCGAGATCGGGGAAGGCGACATGGTTCTTTTTCTCTCGGCTGAAAAGAAATGCCTTGGCAGGATTTTCTATCCTTACGATAATCTGTTGATCCAACCCTTAGATCAGGATCTGCCGCCTACCATGCGCAGGAAGAAAGAAAAGGGCAGGCGGTCCGTGAGAATACTGAGGGTCAGCGGGATAAAGAAATAATCCGTCATTGCGGGATAGGAGGGGTATCCTTAGTAAGTTATGGTGTCCCCGGAATCTTTGAATCGGATAGCGAGCACATTCCTCGCAGCTTGCTGCGGGGTTAGCGAGCGAATATGGAAATAATAACTCCTTACGATAAGATACCTCGCAGCTCTGCTGCGGGGTTATTCATTTTCTGTGAGTCACGAGTGTGATATAATGATAAATAAAATTCAGGCAAGAGATGAGAAATGATTTTTCTTGAAAGAATTGAACTTGACCCAAAAGTCTGTAACGGAAAACCTGTAATTAAAGGTACGAGGATACCGGTATCAGTAATCATCGAGCAGGTAGCAGAGGGCGAATCGTGGGATAAGATACTAACTGGATATCCTGAATTGACACGGGATGATATTCATGCCGCCCTGCTGTATGCACGCGCAAGTCTTGAGCACATTGAGATAAAAGCTGTCAATGCCTGAACAACACAGGCTCTATCTCGATCAAATGTTCGGGCTTGACGTGGCGCAGACTTTACAGATAGAGGGCTACGATATCCTCCGTGCATCAGAAACCGGTCTTGCTCGTGCCGACGATCATCAAATCTTACAAAAGCAATTTCTGGAAACCGCACTCTTATCACACTTGATGAGCATTTTGGTGACTGGGTAATACTTCCACTCAGCCGTCATCCTGGGGTTATTCGTCTTAAGGTCAATCCCACAACATCAGCCAATGTCATAAAGCTTTTAGTTCCTTTTTTACGTAGCCATAGACCCGCCCAATTCAGGAATCATCTGTTGATTCTCTCTGAAAAGCGTGTCAAGTGGATACAGACAGCGTAAGACTCTGTGGATAAGCCCTCGTCACGTTCGCCTTCCTTGCACGTTTTGAATAGACCGAGATGGGGTGCGGAATCACGTTCGCGGAAGATTCTTAACTCTTTAAGAAGTCGCTTTATGAACGCTGTGCTCTTTGCGCATGGCAAAAAGGGACGAAACAATGGATAGAAAATATTCCATAAAATAATAATTCTGTCTTGAATGAACCGTTGTCTTATGGCAATAAGAAAAGATCTATTCACCTTTTTGCGGGATATTTCATACGGAATTTATTCTCTGTATAATTAAGTATGGTGTCCCCAGAATTTCAGAATTTCTTCCAGCACGACCTGTCCTGACGACCGCTCTCCCCTAAAGATCCCTATTAAGATAATTATAAAATTCCATTCTCCTTTAACGTCAACCTACCTTGAACGGATTTGAAATATCTTTCTCTTCTTGCTGCCTCGGAACGTGTCGGATATTCTTCTTGATAGATAAGCTTCCAAGAGCCTTTTTTTCTTGTTGAAAGACTTTTTCCGTTATTGTGCTCTCCAAGTCTTTTTTCGAGATTGGAAGTATGCCCTATATAAGAAGTGCATGTGAAATCACTCTTAAGAACGTACACATAA
>JALHSV010000006.1 GCA_022865525.1 Thermodesulfovibrionales bacterium | reverse complement strand
GATCGACGAGATGGTCTATGCCCTCTGCGGCCTCACGCCGGAAGAGATCGCGATTGTGGAGGGGAAGGCGTAATAGGAGACCAATAAATGCCTGTACTGCATAAATACAAAGACAGAGAAAAATACTATGTCCTTACCTCTATTAGCGGCAAGATTGTAACTTTTCAGCTGACTGCTGAAGGACACGAAAAATTATTAAAATCCGGCATTAAAAATGAGGAGCGTTTTGGAAGAGCGCTGTTATTTGATTTATATCGCACGGGAGATGCCTTCACCCATGGCACAGGGCCAGGAAAAATTGAAGGAGCGGATAAACGTCAGCTTGTATTTGACTTTCCCGATGACCCTGAGCCTGAAAGCATATTCCCTTCATGTTCTGTGTGTAATTCCATTAATGATACAATGTGGAGCGAGTCAAATAAATATCTTTTGTGTACATGAATAAAAGAAAGATATGGATATGGGGAGTTATGCTTATTATTGTTGGAATTGGTATACCTATACTAAGTTTGCCTTTTTCTTCTGCTTATGACAGTGAAGATAGATTAATTTGGAATATAGCAAGAAGTTTCATCACAGGAGAGATTATTCTAAGGGAAAATCTAAGCGAGCTTATTCCTGACAGAGATGAAAACCTATATAGAGAATTTACCGGCTACAAAGCTAACCATCCAGAGTTTCAAAACCTTCCCGATAACGAACTGATTGATAATTTTTACAAGGAGCATTACAAGGATAAAATGTATAAAATGGAGTTGATATTAAAATTAACAAAACAGAAAGTGGTAACGCATAAAGCTAAAATAGCAATTCCGTACAAATATTTATTTATCTGTAGTATTTTTTTAATGCTTGCAGGTATAGGCGTTATTATTTTATCGAGAAAAAGGAGCAGGAAGGAGTATCTAAAGAGGTACACATGAAAAATAATTATCAGGCATCTGTGTCTTTTATTCCCATTATTTATATCATCAGTCTCTTTATTTTGCCTACCAACATATTCTGCTCTGAAAAAAATCCCTCGTTATTGGCAGATAAGGGCTTGGAAATGGTAGAAGCGCAGAATCACATAAGGAATATCTTTGTTTGGAAAGAGGGTACGTGGGAAAATCTCACAAAATTCAATAAGCCTCATCATATTTATGCATATAAAAGCACACATGATCAAAAATATGTTTTTGTGTGGCATGAGGATTTTTCCCCAAGAGTATTAAAGATATTTGATTTACAGAAGATGAAACTGGTTAGAAATCTTTTTCTGGGATTTGGCGGAGATGTGAAATGGAATCAAGAAAATAATATTGTACATGTTTATGGATGTGGTTCTGGCTGTATGGCAGCAAGACTATTAAATATTGAAGGAAATACTTTATTAGAAATTGGAGGTTCACCAATTAATATTTCCCCTACCGGGCGATATCTCTTAATTTACACGATTAATTGGGTGGGGCAGCAAAACATGGAGTTATGATCTTTTTCACAAAAATCTAATCGCACTCAAAAAACCTCTGTTAGTAATCAATGGGGTTGGTAATCTTGACTCAATTAATTGGAATGATGAGCGGAAAATATCAATAATGTATACAGATGCTTATTGTGAAAATGATAATTGTATCAAGAGAGAATTTTCCATCGACCTAACGAAGTATTCGTCTCCGTGTCTCAACATTTCCACAGATCATTCTTTAAAAGATTATCACTTGTAATGTTCAGCCATAATACAAAAAAGATTTTTTAATAGTACAAGGAAGGAGCAAACGACCACAATACGTTATTAAGCTTGAGAACAAATTTGTTGCATTAGCCAGCAAAACCGCTCTCTCACATAAGGTGAACTGTTCAGCGACTTATTATAACTGTGTCGGGAATCTTCTGAATCCACAGATTTTGCGGCGCCAGTATGGGTCAAAGGCTGAGAGGTTCGTGCCTTTGCTGACCTGAGCATGGTAAAAAGATTCCCTGTCTTTCACAATACCGACATGTTTCAGATTATCGAAAAATACAAGTGCCCCAGAGTCATAAAAACTGTCTTTCGGAGTACGGGGAAGGCTCGTATAGAGTTTTCTTGCGGTTGTTCTCTTCACGTGAAGCCTGTTTTCAGCCATAATGCGCCAGATAAAACCTGAACAGTCAAAGCTCTTCAGACCAAAAGTACCCCATACATATGGTCTGCCCAGATGTTTTTCGACTGTTCTCTGGATTGTGCCCCACACTGTCTTTGATTGGTCGGCTTCCTGTAAAGGCTGTGCAATCCCCGAAGTGAAGAGGAAGCCTCCGATAAGGAGAGATGAAAAGAGGATGAAAAGATGTCGTATCATTTGATCGCATTACCAAGAAGAAGGCCTAAGCCTATAAAAAGACCGGCAAGAAAAATAGCCACGGATTTGTTGTCCGCTTTTAATTGGTCGGAGAAATGAACACCGGGAGTCATCCAGTCGAATATCTTGTAGGCAATAATAAAACCGGCAAGCCCTATGAGTAATGAGATTAAAATAGAGAGTGAATAATTGAGAAGATCCATGATATAACCTCCAATTGTGAACATTAAAGATCGATATCTGCCTTATTATATCAGAATGTTATTGACTTCCAGTTGCAAACTGGATTGATTTATTGTTGCCCAAAGACTATTTCAGGAGGAAGGATTTTTGGTTTAATCCTTCCTCCTGAAATAAACAGTTTACAACCCTTCAATAAAGGGGTATATTTTAACCAAAATCGGCAAATTAATTTTGATGAGTTAGCCTCAATGAGGTATTGAAATGGCTGACAAGAAAAAACCGAGTACCCACCAAGAAAAAGTCCGAAGCACACCTATACGGCTATTAGAGGAAATAGCCAAATCAGAGGTAATTCTTGAAGCTATAGGAGATGCTATTAGCGTTCAGGACAGAACTTTCAAGATTATTTATGAAAATAAAGTCCATCGAAAGATATTTGGAGACCATGTAGGTGAATACTGCTATAAGGCTTACAAAAAAAGAGAGGATGTGTGCGATGGTTGCAATTTAGCTCTCACTTTCAAGGATGGTGCAGTTCACAAAGTTCTGAGGGAACTGCAAACTGACAAGGAAACAAGATATTTCGAGATAACTTCTTCTCCGCTAAAGGATACAAAAGGAAAGATTATAGCAGGCATTGAGGTTGTAAGAGATGTTACAGAACGCAAACGCGTAGATGAATCATTAAAGAAAACTGAAAATCTCCTTACGAGCATATTCGCTGCCCTCGATGGCTTATTGATAGTAATCGATAAAGACTTACGCGTTGTCTACAGTAACTGGAAAGAACACGAATTTATTCCCAAGGAGAAACGTCTTGGTCATCCTTATTGTTATGAAGTCTTTAAATATTTAAAAGCGCCTTGTGAGTATTGTCCGCCAAAAGAAACCTTTATTGATGGTAAATTTAGGATCTATGAAGATCAAAACCCTGTAGATGGCAGCTACAAGGAAATCTCGGCAAGCCCGGTTTTTGATAGCACTGGTAAGGTAGTTTGGGTAGTACAGCATGTTCGCGATATTACGGAGCGTAAAAAAGCGGAGAGGCTTATCACCGATGCACTTACCTTTAATAAAACAATTCTTAGGACATCACCGATTGGTATCGTTACATTCAAAGCATCAGGACAATGTGTTTCAGCTAATGATGCTATTGCTAAGATGGTCGGAGGTACCGTTGAGAAGTTACTCAAGCAGGATTTTCGTCGTCTCGAATCATGGAAAAGGTCGGGAATGTTGGAAGCAGCAGAAGATGTATTAGCTACAGGTACTGTAAAAACTATGGATATTAATGTAGTCAGCACGTTTGGGAAAGAAGTCTGGTTCGCATGTCGATTTGTTCCTTTCCAATTTGAAGACCAACCCCATTTGCTTGCATTATTTACTGACATTAGCAAAAGAAAACGAGTTGAGGAGGAATTGCGGAAAAGCGAACAACAGCTACGAAATCTCACTGCATATGCACAGAAAGTGGCAGAGATAGAAAGGACAAATATAGCTCGTGAGATTCACGATGAACTTGCACAAACATTGACAGTTTTAAAAATGGACTTGACGTGGTTGAAAAAGAAATTGCCTGTGGGTCAAAACCCAATGACTGAGAAAATAAATACAATGCTGAAAGCAATTGATAGAACTATCGAAACAATGAAAAGGATTGCTACTGATTTAAGACCTGGAATCTTAGATGATTTAGGTCTTGCTGCAGCCATTGAATGGCAGGCAGAAGAATTTCAGAAACAAACGGGAATCAAGTGTAAAGTGGCACTTGATTCTGAGGATATCATTCTTGATAGAGATCGAAATACAGCTATCTTTCGTATTTTCCAGGAGACGCTTACTAATGTCGCACGTCATGCAAAGGCAACACAAGTTACTGTGAGTTTAAAAGAGAAAGAGGGGAAGATAAAACTGACGGTAAAAGATAACGGAAAAGGAATTACAAAAGAAGAGATTGCTCATCCTAAATCATATGGACTCATGGGAATCGGAGAGCGTGCCAAGATCTTGAATGGCAATAGTATAATTAAAGGTGTTCATGGGAAGGGCACCTCAGTGACTGTAGAGATACCGGTTCATCAGAAAAAGAAAAAAGAGAGCTATTTATTAAATAATACTCCGTCCACAACTGGCGTGACGGAATGACGCTTATTTGAAATACACGCGGTGCCACGTTATTGGTTCGGAGACAACAATCCTTCCTGCAGTCCACACCGCTTGGGCAGGGAGGTGTGAATATTACATTTGGTATTTGTGAACCGTATTTAATTTAAGAGTGAGTTATCGCATTGGCAGGTTATCATCCCGACACTCATGATATTGAGTTAGCAACCCCGCATTTTGTCTTAGAAATCAGCATACTATGCTAATATTTGCGGAGATGAACAGAAACTGGATAGTCACTTGTCGGTCAGATAATATTCCGTATCGGATGTTATACAGCCCAGGATAATAATTTGTTATGAGTGATAAAATTGTAATTATGGGCAAATCTCAGAACATTGCACATTTGACTCGCATCCTTCTTCCTTTGCTTTCCCTTGTGCTCATTATCGGCCTGCTATCCTCATCTCCTCATAATATATTTGCTCAGCATGAAATCGTCCCGGAAAACTGGATCGAGATGAGAAAAATGTTCCGAAACAAGGGGCCCATACCGACAATTGAGGAGGACGTAGCCGCACTTGCCGGAGGCGATGGAGACCGGGTCGGTCCCCGATTAATCGACCGTGGCCCTGTTGCACTACCTGCTATTCATGCCGCTCTAAGATCACCCGAAATTGAGCCATTACACGCCCTGCGCCTTCTGCAGGTTATGGGTTATCTTTCCGAGAAAAGCTCCGTTTCTGTCGTTCTTGAGCTCATCAAGAAAGACAAAAAAAGTCCTCTACGCCGCGATGCTCTTTTCATCCTGGCCCTTCTTCCGGTTACTGAGGAATCCGCGGCCTTAATTATTGACATCGCCACCGATATTAATGAAAATTGGAATACGCGCCGAATGGCATTCACATGGTTCGGACTGCACCGTGACCCGCGAGGACGTCGCTACGCTGAGTCACTTCGCGCAGATCCTGACCCGGAAAGACGAACCGCCGGTTTATTTGTGCTTGCACGCCTGGGTGATAAAACCGTCCTGGAACCCGTCAGTCAGATGTTGGCATCCGGCCCCCCGGCTAATTCACGCGATGCCCTCATGTTTGCTCTGGCAGAGATCACTACCCCCGAGGAGTTCGAAGGCCGTGCGCCATCCTCTTTGGCCTGGAGCCGTGGCTATAAAGAATCGCTGATTTATGCGCGATATATTGCTGCTGGACCACAAGAAAAAATTCCACTATGTCTGGAGATGCTTCATTCTCAGACCCCCGGGCATCGAGAGCTTGCCGTCCGCTACCTGCTTGAAAATGGCTACGCCCGCAGTCTAAGACCTTATGCAGCCATTGATCTTGAGGCTCCAGGTCGTGCAGCGTTGATACGCAATGAAATCCGCAAGGCTGGCTGGCGAATTATTGATACGGACGACGAATTCAAGATAGAGCCTGCGAACAACTGATCGGAAAGAAACAAGGCGTTCCAGTGAATCCTGAAGGTGCACTTTGCGATAGTGATATAATTTGGATATTTCAATCGGTAATCTTTCTTAGGTGAACAAAATATGAAATTATTAGTATTAATAATCATAGTCATAGGGATATTGTTCTTTTTTTATTTGAGAAGGAAGAATCTTGTTCCCGTAAAAAAACATATTAATTCGCCAAGGGTTGATTTTGATAAAGCTTCTAAAAATGAAGTAGTTATACGACAAGAGAAGTTCGACACGGATTTCGAAAGATCAGACAAGAAGAAGGGGAAGTACTTGGTTTTTGATACTGAAACTACAGGATTACCAGTCGAACGTAATGCAAGACCAGAGGATTATGATAATTGGCCATATGTTGTACAAATTGCGTGGTACCTCTTTGATGATGAGGGGAAGTTAATTGAAGATAAGGAATACATCTTAAAGCAAGATATTAAAATCCCAGCAGATGCAACAAGTATACATGGGATTGATAATAATACGATGCTGCAAAAAGGTGTTGATCCCAAATCTGTTTACTCTCAATTTATCGAAGTACTCGGCAGGGCAAAATTCTTAATCGCACATAATATTGCATTTGATAAGCCAATAATGGAGTGTGAATTGCTAAGGAATGGGTTTGATAATAAATTAAGAAATGTAGATACAATATGCACAATGAAAAAAGGAATAAATTTCTGCAAACTTGAAGGATATTACGGAGACTATAAATATCCAAAATTGATAGAACTTTTC
>JALHSV010000034.1 GCA_022865525.1 Thermodesulfovibrionales bacterium | reverse complement strand
GGGCACGGCGTGCCGTGCCCATTGTTTGTGAAATGGACATAGATATTGGACAATATCAGGGGATAGGATGTAGGGGCACGGCGTGCCGTGCCCATTGTTTGCGAAATGGAATAGACATTGGACAACATCAGGGGACAGGATGTAGGGGCACGGCGTGCCGTGCCCATTGTTTGCGAAATGGAATAGACATTGGACAATATCAGGGGATAGGATGTAGGGGCACGGCGTGCCGTGCCCATTGATCGCGTAATAATTTCACGTCATGATCGATCTCGGGGGCAGGCACAACAAAAGGGGCACGGCACGCCGTGCCCCTACAGAGGAAAGAATAAACTGCTCAATGCAAACGCGCTTTTGTCTCAATGTCTAACTGACCTTAGTGTTTCAAATAGGCAAATTGAACTCCCCGAAAATGACCGGCTGAAAAATCAGCTGCTCTCGCTCATGCGGCGCACGAATCCGAGCGGGCAGGATTCCGTTGTACCGGGACAGGGAGACGGCAGCCATGCTGACCTGGCCAATGCGGTCGCCGGGGCTGTATGGCTGGCCAATGAAGCTGGCGGCGGTGAGGGGCCGAGGGCCGGGGCTGTCTATGGCAACCGTGCCTATTCCAGCGCGCTTGATAAATATGCCGGGAAGGACCAGCGTGGTAAATTCTAAGCTTGGCTTTCCGCCACCGATGGTCCGGCTTTGTGGTCTATGGAAAAGCATTGACAAAAACGGCAAGGAATTCTGGACCGGGAACCTTGGCAATTCCCGGCTTTTCATTTTCCCGAATGATAACAAAAAAGACGGCAGCCCTGACTATGACCTTTGCCTTGGCCAGAGAGTTGACCGGCGGGAAAAGGAATGAAATACTTTTGCTGCTTGCCGGTTCGGCCGGGGGCGGGGATTCCCTTATAAATTCATTTTACTACGTCTTTGTAATCACACCAGCCGGCATTGTCTTTTTGAGGCCCTTCAAGAATTCGGACACGGCTTAAACCCACTGCACGGTCAATGACATTCACCCTGGTATTGCTATCAACATAAAATATTTTTCCTGCATAATAAAGTTCATTGAACCCTGGTCTATCCTTTGCCAGGACTGTTTTGATCATTTCTTTAAGGGCTTCTTTGTCAATCGCTAAAGTGATAGTTCCTCCACCTTCACTAACAAGTCGCCCCATTTCGCCAGTTCCCAATGACTCGAATGATTTTGAACTATTATCAGAACAGTTATTCATGAGCAAATAAGCAAAACCCACAAGCATACTAAACAGGATTATTCCACAGTTTATCAATTTCCTTTGCTTTTTAATTGCGCTTTCTTTTTTTTCTTCTGTCATTTGTTCCTCCCTATGTCTATTTATTAATATTAGCAATTTAATAACTAAAATTCAATCCAATTTCCGCCCCCCAGCGGAAGGCCTGGGGGCGGGGGGGGTCATAAGATCAATTTTTTTTTCCGGGTCTTTTTGAGGTGATTTTATTATTATGGATTCAGTAATTTTTCTAAATAAATTGTTTTTTGCCTCTTCCAGTTTCTTGGCATTCATCGTCATTTGATTAACTGTCCATTGTGCATATAGATCAAAAATAGTTGCTGGTTTGTTTGGGAAGACATCGCCAACGGAACTATATCCTGAATATCCAACGACTGGAGTTTTCGTTTTAATCAAACTCAGTTGGCTTTCAATGTTTCGCATTTTTTCAAGTAAAAAATCAAATTGTTCATTATTTGTAAGTGCTCCAGGCTTTAAATCACCTGCTTGTCCTCCCCCAAATATTTTCCACATAGGATTATAATCAGCGCTTTTATTAAAGGTTTCTTGGATGTGATTATTAAGATCATCGATTTGTTTTTCAAGCAGCCAGGGTGATAGCGAACTATCATATTTATAACAATGGATGGGGCTTGTATCAAAAGGAAGATCTGGAATCTTATCATCCCTTACAAGAGCCACTGGTTTATTAAGGGCGGTACGAATCCCAAATTCAAAAAAGACATTAGGGTTCAGAATTGACATATCACACAACACCAAGTCTGCCTCTGAGAGATTTTTTAGAATATCAGCATGGATTATACTGGAACCAGAAGATATGGGATTTAAAGGCTTGAATCCTGCGTTTACGATTGCAGGTGAAAAGAGGCAATCCATTACATGTTTGAAATGCTCGTCATCATTTAAATATCCTTCGATTAAATTTGGAGGTGTTGTTACCGGCATTATGATGAAGCAACTTTTATTGAGATCATTTTTCGGCATTGAAGCCCTCCATTGATCAAAAGATATACTAATATTAAAAAAATATAAAATCAAGGAGCATCCTCCTGTAGTTCTTAATGGCACAATGAGGGCACGATGAGCTTGCGGAGTTTTGAATTATCTTGTGCTATAGGGAATATTCAAGATTAGTTAAATAGTTTTTCAATCTTATAAGAGGGGCTCGACTCCCCTACGGGCGGCTTGACCTTTCAATACATACTCCCTCGATCCACAATCCCAATTATTTCCATGATAATTTTAATACATGTCGTAGGGGCACGGCGTGCCGTGCCCATTGATCGCGAAATGGCCATAGATATTG
>JALHSV010000033.1 GCA_022865525.1 Thermodesulfovibrionales bacterium | reverse complement strand
TAAACCGCTACGCGGTAGATCATCCTTGCTGAGCGCAGTAATATAACCTTTAGGTTTATTCTTATTTTAAAGCTGTTCCACGCCATCACTTTGCTGAGTTGGCACAATCCTATTACAATCTCCTTTTGTTGTACCGTCGGCATAAGCCGGTGGATATTCGTTTCAAAAGGAGATTGTGGTATGAGCACATTGAGAGAGCAAATGCAGGCAGACCTTCAACTGAGAGGTATCACCCCGCAGACGCAGAAGGACTATTTGAGGGAGGTAAGCAAATTAGCGAAGTACTTCAACAAGCCCCCCGAGGAGTTGGGAGAAAAAGAGGTCAAGGAGTATCTGGTTCATCTGCTGAAGGACAGGAAGATATCCGGTGGAACGTACAGATACTATGTAAGTGGGATTAAGTTTCTTTATAGAACGACCCTGAAGCGTGAAGAGGTAGTCGATGAGATTCAGTATCCCAAATGCAAGAAAAAGCTTCCCGTTGTACTGGATCTATCTGAGGTTGAATCCCTCTTTTCTGTAACTGAGAATCTCAAGCACAAAGCAATCCTGATGATCACGTATTCCTCCGGACTCAGAATAAGCGAAGCAGCACGCCTGAAGATTACGGATATCGACAGTAAACGAATGATGGTGTGGGTGCAACAGGGCAAAGGGGGCAAGGATCGATATACCATCTTGTCCCAGACCGTCCTTGAATGCCTCAGACAGTACTGGAGAAAATATCATCCAAAGGAATGGTTATTTGAAGGGAACAAGGGCGCACATATATCGACAAGTTCGATACGTCAGATATTCTGGGATGCGAAGAAACGTGCCGGTATAACGAAACCTGCAAGTGTACATACCCTCAGGCACAGCTTTGCAACTCACCTGGTTGAAGCGGGAACGAACCTTCACCACGTCCAGTTGCTTCTTGGCCATAGGTCTCCGACAACGACAACGGTCTATCTGCATGTGAGCAAGGTAAACCTGTCGCAGGTCACAAGTCCTCTGGATAGAGCACCGGTATCTGTAAAATCATAGCCAACGTTCAAAGCTCTTCATGCGATCATCTCGCGGTGTTGAAGTGGCGGATATCTTCCGTCAATACGGCCCTGACTATCGAAAATCCCATCGAGTACCCCGCACTCATCGACGGGCCATGTCTGCCATTGAGGCATGCAGAACCTCTTTGCTTGGCGGTCATAAAGATGAATGCGATACCTGTGGCCACCTGAGAATATCGTATAACTCCTGCAGAAACAGACACTGTCCAAAATGCCAGTTCTTACGGAAAGAGAAATGGATTGAGGCCAGAACTGAAGACCTCCTTCCCATTCGGTACTTCCATGTAGTCTTTACCATCCCCGCAGAACTGAATCCCCTTGTCTTTAGCAATCAGAAGGTCGCGTATAATCTTCTTTTCCGCTCAGTCTCAGAAACGCTTCTGACACTGTCACATGATCCGAAGCATCTCGGTGCACGGACAGGTTTCATAGGAATACTGCACACCTGGGGGCAGAACCTCATGGATCATCCCCATGTTCACTGTATTGTTACCGGAGGCGGATTGTCTCCTGAGGGAATCCGCTGGGTATCCTGCCGGAAGAACTTCTTCATCCACGTAAAAGTTCTGTCGGCGTTGTTCAAGCCCAAGTTCTTGGCCTACCTCAAAGATAGTTTTCAATCAGGTGATCTTATCTTCCCCGGCGCTATCGGTTATCTCAAAGACCCTGATGTCTTTAAGGGATTTATAAGACAGCTAAAACAGAAGAAGTGGGTAGTCTATTGCAAACCTCCGTTTAACGGTGTAGAAGGAGTTCTTCAGTACCTCAGCAGGTATACCCACAGAATCGCTATCAGCAATCACCGTATCCTCAAGCTTGAGGATGGCAAAGTGTCCTTCCTCTGGCGTGATTACTCCGATGGTGATAAAGAAAAGATCATGACGCTTGATGCTGATGAGTTCATCAGAAGGTTCCTTCTCCACGTGTTGCCCGATAGGTTTGTAAAAATACGCCATTATGGTCTGCTGGCAAACAGAAACCGTACAGACAACATCGCTCTATGCCGTGAACTCCTCGGCAGCTGCAAGACTGAAACAAAAGACAAAGATCTGCCTTTGACCTGGCAGGAGCATCTGTTGAAGGTCTCCGGTGTTGATGTTACCAAATGCCCCGTTTGCAAAAAAGGCACCATGGTAATGGTAGAGGTTCTGCATCCCTTGAGATGCAATGGCCCGCCGGAGAAATGCTGATATGAGTCCCATGCACAACGTAACCAATGTATATCCATCCCTATGCGAAAAAAGGTTAGTTTTTCGCCTTACCGTCCTATTGCCTGAAATCCTGTTTTTGTATTTATTGAAACCACAGCAGATACGTTTAGAGTTGATTCTCTTGCTTCAGATCGTCTGTATCCCTTCCAAAAGTGTCATCAATACATTAAAACCATATCCAGTCCAGAGGGGAAAAACAGAGAAGGTGGATTGAATCGCCATAGGCTGCGTAGCGGCTTCGTTCTTCACACTTCAATCAGCAATTGTATGCTGGGAATCTCTTTCATTTTTGCGCTACCGCAACTGCAGATTGAAGCTTAACCGAAGTCCGCAGGCAACAAAGAGGTAACCGTCGGCGTTATATGCCGTCCGCTGGAGTGATGGATTAGACCGGTCTTCCTGTTGCAACTCAAATTCAATCGTTTCTGCGCTGAAG
>JALHSV010000298.1 GCA_022865525.1 Thermodesulfovibrionales bacterium | reverse complement strand
TGTGTTGTTGTAGGGGTGACAATACTCAGCACATCAACGTTATCGAGCATATCTCTGTAATCATACATTGCCTTACAGTGGTACTTCCCCGCGATTGTTTCTGCCTTTTCCCTGTGAATATCTGCAACACCAATAAGCTCAGCCTCTTCTATTTCCGAATATATCCTCGCGTGGTGTTGTCCAAGATACCCGACACCAATAACACCTACCCTAACTACCAAATCCCCCTCCTGTATCCTGCGCAAACCGCAAATCAGAGGGCATTGCTCACCCTCTTTACTTCTTCAAGTTTTTTCAATGCCCTGCCCGAATCAATAGAGTCAGCAGCAATGCTGAACCCTGTGATGAAATCAGCAGTTTTCTCGGCAACGACAAGTGCAAGCGCCGAGTTCATGAGAACAATATCACGTTTCGGTCCTTTTTCACCCCGAAGAAGAGAGAGCGTAATCGCGGCATTCTCTTCTTTACTGCCGCCACGGATCTGTTCAATGCTGCTTCTCCGGATACCAAAATCTTCCGGCTCAATAGGAAAATTTTCTACTCGATCGTCCTTATAACGTGAGACCTTTGTGGTACCGGATAGACTGACCTCATCAAGCCCGTCATCACCGTGCACAACCATCGCGTCTATTGCCCCAAGATTTCCCAGAACCCGGGCAAGTGTCTCGGTCAGTTTCCCTGCGAATACACCAAGAATCTGCCTTTTTGCACCTGCAGGGTTCGTTATCGGACCAAGGATATTGAAGATGGTCCTTACCCCTAACTCACGGCGGGGGCCTATGGCATATTTCATTGCCGGATGAAACAATGGAGCAAACAGAAAACCAAAGCCTGTCTCGAAGAGACATTTTTCCACCTTTTCAGGGGGAAGATCTATTTTGATGCCAAGGGCCTCAAGGACATCAGCACTGCCGGACTGGCTTGAAACAGAGCGGTTTCCATGCTTTGCAACCGGTACTCCTGCTCCTGCAACGACAAGGGCCGTTGTCGTAGAGATATTGAATGTGTATGCCATATCTCCACCAGTCCCGCACGTGTCGAGAACCTTATCCGGTGCCTGAATAGCAGTCGCCTTCCGTCGCATAATCCTGGCTGCCCCTGTTATTTCCTCAGCGGTCTCGCCTTTCATCCTGAGTGCTGCAAGAAATGCTCCTATCTGGGCATCCGTAGCCTTCCCCTCCATAATCTCCTGCATGCATTCAGCAGTCTCGGCCTCTGTAAGACCGATATGGTTAATGACCATGTTAATCGCTTCTTTTATCATGAAATCCCTCCTAACCTCCCTTTTCCAAAGGGAGGGATATAACCCCTCTTTTCCGCACACAGGCGGATTCGCCGGGGCGAAGGCAAAGAGGGGGAAGGGGAGATTTTCTAATAATATTGTCCATTCAATTATGAGACCATTAATAACTCAGTTTCAGAAAGTTCCTCAATAGGTCTTTCCCTACCGCAGTCAGTATGGATTCGGGATGGAATTGAACACCTTCAAGAACAACCTCTCTATGTCTCACTCCCATTATCTCATCCATATCCGTCCATGCTGTTATTTCAAGACAAGCAGGGAGTGTCTCCTTTTTTATCAAAAGCGAGTGATATCTGGTGGCTTCAAAGGGATTGGGGAGCCCCGAAAAAATCGTTTTCCCGTCATGGTAAATCAGGGACGTCTTTCCATGCATAAGCCTCGGTGCCCTGATAATATCCCCTCCAAAGGCAGCACCTATTGATTGATGACCGAGACATACACCGAGGATAGGGATCTTCCCCGCGAAATGTTTAATCACATCCACTGAAATACCGGCCTCCTTAGGAGTACAGGGCCCTGGTGAAATAACAATCCTATGAGGGGTTAATCGTTCTATTTCCTGAATGGTAATTTTATTATTTCTGAATACCTTTATATCCTCACCAAGCTCGCCCAAATACTGAACGAGATTATAGGTAAAGGAATCATAATTGTCGATCATCAATAACATAGGGGTTAACTTAGTTCTCTTTCAGCCATATCGACCGCCTTCATCATCCCCATCGCTTTGTTCACTGTCTCTGTGTATTCTTTTTCAGGCACCGAATCTGCAACGATACCTGCTCCAGCCTGAACATACACCTTATTGCCTTTTATGATAAGTGTTCTGATTGTGATACAGGTATCCATATTCCCTGAATAACTGAGATACCCGACCGCACCCGCA
>JALHSV010000297.1 GCA_022865525.1 Thermodesulfovibrionales bacterium | reverse complement strand
GTCCCTTATGTCCGCATGTCCCTTCCCAATGAAAATTATATCAGGCGACTGGAGAATGGTCTCCTCAATGGAATATTTGGGATACGAGGATCGAGATTTCGCTGCGATATTGTGATGCCCGAGGATAGTGATTGCATCATCAATTGCGGTGCCGGGTCCTGCAACGATAAAGGGTTCCGGCCAGATGATGAAAATGACCTTTTCTTTTCGTGAAGCGTGAAGCGAGGACCGTGAAAGGTTATTCAGAGATGATTCAAGCTCCCGCGCCAGAAGGTCGGCTTTTTCTCTCACCCCAAGTGCCAAACCTAAATCCCGAATACCCTGGGGGAGTTCGGAGAGGGTCCGGGCCCTGAATACATAGGTTTGTATCCTGAATGACTGCAACCTCTCCGCAAAAACTTTTGGGTTTCCATCCGTCGTCATTATCACAATATCCGGTTTTAACGAAACAACTCTTTCTAATGAGGGGTTGGACATGCCGCCAACCTT
Source organism: Thermodesulfovibrionales bacterium (assembly GCA_022865525.1). GTDB lineage: Bacteria > Nitrospirota > Thermodesulfovibrionia > Thermodesulfovibrionales > SM23-35 > JALHSV01. Next base: position 1,622 of record JALHSV010000297.1, on the reverse strand, counting down.
TGGTTTATCTTTTGCCCCTTCCGGGTAATCGCAGAAACTGGTGACAGCAACAATGCTGTCATTGAGGCCCAGGGCAAAAAGAATTTCGGTTACATTGGGGGCAAGAGATATGATGCGTTTCGGCGTTTCAGCAAAGGCAGATGTGACTGACAATAAAAGACTTACAATGACAATAGGTAGCATATTTAGATATTTAATCAAAGAATTCCTCGAAGAGGGATTTGGAGTATTATATATTGATCATACAGAAGATAACAGAGGGAGACGATAAAATGCATTCTTATGACGAATTGATTCTTGAGCTTTCAGCACTCTGCGGAATTGTACCGGAATACTGGGATATCTTTGGCAAAAAGCATGAGACAACGATTGAAACCAGGAAGGCAGTTCTGAAGGCGATGGGGCTGAATATCGATTCGGCGGATGAAATTATCCAGGAGATCCACAAACACAAATCGAGGCCATGGAAAGACTTCGTTGAACCTGTGCAGGTCGTCTCTGTCAATGCACAACCTCTTCCCATTCCGGTGTACATACCAGTCAAGGAAGATAAAGAATCCGAAATTGTCATATCATGGTATTTGGAAAACGAAACGAAGACATCTTTGAGAAGGAAAAAGCATACGGTTATTTCCGGATCTGATCTCAAAATTCATGAGACACGATGGCTGGACGGTGAGCGTTACATCAAGGCTTTTCTTGTGGATCCGGAGCGCAGAGATATCGGTTACTATACTTTCCATGCGGAGTTCAAACACCCTGAAAAAATATTTCCCGGCAGATCGAATAAGCTCTGCTTGAGATCAAGAATCATTGTAACGCCGGACTTCTGCTACATGCCTCCCGAACTTGAAGATCGAGGGGTCTGGGGTCTTTCGACGAACCTCTATGCACTGAATTCAAAAAGAAATTGGGGCGCAGGTGACTTTACCGACCTGCGGGGCGTTGTCAGATGGATTGCTGCTCTTCAGGGCAGTTTCGTGGGTATAAATCCATTGCATGTTATCCCGAACACAGCCCCGTTCGGCGTAAGCCCTTATGCCCCCCTGAGCAGGTTGTATAAGAACTTTCTTTATCTCGATATAGAGAATGTCCCCGAAGTTGCAGAGTCAGGTGATGTGCGAAAATTTCTATCATCGGGAAAATTCCGGACTCAAATCAATGGACTCCGGGAAAAGGAGTTTATCGATTACGAAGAGGTAGCAGCGATGAAAGAAAATATCCTCAGGAAGGCATTCGATATCTTCTTCGAAAAGCACTATGCGGGGAAGACAAAACGGGGTAAAGATTTTCAAGGTTTTGTCTCAGAGGAAGGCTCGGCGCTTGAATCGTTTGCTCTCTTCATGGCTTTATGGGAATACATGAAAAGGACAAGGGATGTTTTTTCCTGGCAGGACTGGCCTGAGGAATATCATAGAACGGACGGGAAGGCAGTCGGTAAATTCAAAAAAAAGCATGAGCGGGAAATACTCTTTCATCAATATGTCCAGTGGCTTATTGACACTCAACTGAAGGCACTTTTTCTTGAAGCAAAGGGGATTCAGATGGATATAGGCCTTTATTATGATCTTGCTGTCGGGTCAGTTGGCGGCGGAAGCGATGCTTGGAGTTACAAAGAGGTC